>VMTI01000143.1 GCA_013791675.1 bacterium
AACGAAATACCGTCCAAAACTTACATTAAAAAAATTGACATAAGCGAAACAGTTTTCGCGCGGAAACAGTTGAAAGAACTCATAGATGAAATGGGAGGGATGGATATTATTGTGCTCAATTCGGGAATCAGTGTCACAAACATGGGTTTTAGCGCCGAGCCGGAATTGGAAACCCTCGCGGTGAATGTTATGGGTTTTACAGCGATGGCCAATGCCGCCGTGAATTATTTTATGGATAAGGGCTCCGGGCATCTTGTGGGAATATCCTCAATAGCTGGCATTAGGGGTTCGGCGGTTGCTCCCGCGTATAACGCGTCAAAGGCATTTGTGTCCAATTATCTTGAGGGTATGAGGCAGAAACTTAATAAAACAAAAATCAATGTTACCGACATAAGACCGGGTTTTATTGATACGCCTCTCATAGAAGGTCATCACTGGGCTTTCTGGACGGTGTCGCCGGAAATAGCGGCTGAACAGATATACAGGGCGATAAAGAAAAAGAAAAAAATTGTTTATGTACCGAAGCGCTGGTGGTTTGTCGCGCAGTTTTTGAAAATTATGCCGGAATTTTTGTATGATTGGGGATATAACAGGATTGTTGATGGAGAAAAGGGAGGACAAAATGGGAAGCAGGGACAAAGCGAAAAGAGAAACTAAAAAAGAAAAGAAACTGTCTATTAAGGAAAAGAGAAAACTGAAAAGAGAAAAGAACCAGTAATAATAAAATTACCGGTTTATTTTGCCGTCGTTTGTTTTAGAGGCGAAGCGTGAAAAAAGAAAACTCGCCGTGAAAACTAAAATCAGCACCAGCCATCCGAAACAGAAAATGGCGCCCTGAGGATAGTTTCCATAAGGTTTTTTAATATCGCTCACGATTCCTGTTGTCAGCAGTACCAGAAGTAACGCGGGGATTATATAACTGATGGCTATGCTCCAGTACTTCCCGATTTTTATATCGGAAACCTCATTGATATAACCGCGGAGTTTTTCTGCCCCGTAAAAATCTACAACCGCCCATATTTCAAGTAGTCCCGCCGCCACCAGGCCGTAATTGGTTATAAAATGGTCGGTTATATCAAGGTAATAGAGCCCGGCAAAACTTGTGAATATAATTCCGCATGTAAAACCGGCGGCACAGACATAGAAGGAAATATCTTCTTTTCTCAGGTGAGGGTAATTATCACAGAGAACCGTTGAGGCGGCCTCAACGAGAGAAAACGCGCTGTCTATGGCGAGAGTTATGAGCATTATAAAGAATAAAACGGCAAATAGCGGAGCGAGAGGCATCAAGGACAGCGCTTTAGGGAAAACGATAAAAGCTAATGAAGGTCCGCTGGATGCGGCTAATTCTTTTATGGGAATTCCGCTTTTTACCGCCATGTAGCCGAGTGTTGAAAAAACAGCTAATCCCGCAACTATGGATATCGCGGAGTTAAGCAGAGCAGTTATAATAGCGGACTTGCTTATATCACTTGCTTCGTGCTGGTAACTGGCATAGGCAATCATTATGCCGAAAGCCAGGCTTAGGGTAAAAAATATTTGCGACGCCGCCGCTCTCCAAACCGCTAAATCAAGCAATGCGCTGAAATCCGGTTTTAAATAAAATATTATGCCTTCGCCCGCGCCGGGCAGGGTGATCCCCCTGATGAGAAGGATCAAAAGCAGTATGATAGGCAGGGGCATTGTTATCATAACGACTTTGCCGACGCTCTTGACTCCTTTCCAAATGGAAAAATACACCATTAACCATACTGCGACCAGCGCAAAAATAATAGGAATTGCGATATACCCGGGGTTTCCGGCGCCGCTGCTCAAATGAAGGACCTGATTGAAGAAAAAACTTTTGGTATCCGCGCCCCACGAGAGCCTGAAAGAAAAGAACATATATAAAAGTGACCAGGCCATAACTACGGCATAATAGCTCACCACCACAAAACCGCAAAGTACGGAGGCGATACCTATTCCGGCGAGTTTTCGCTTAATTTTTTTAAAAGCTCCGACGGCCCCCAACTGCATTTTCTGTCCTATAGCAAATTCCATTATCAACAAAGGGACACCCATTACAAAAAGCATTATTATGTATGGAATTAAAAACGCTCCCCCGCCGTATTTACCTGCCAGATAGGGAAACCGCCACACATTACCGAGCCCGACAGCGGAGCCGACAGCCGCGAATATGAAAATAGTTTTTGAAGACCAGCGTTCTCTTTGTGTCATGCGGTTTCCTCCATTATTTTTTGTATGTCGCCGAAAGAAGCAATTATGTAATCGGGCTCTGATTTAAGAATATCCTCTTTTTTGCCGATACCGTAAGTGACGCCGCAGGTTTTTATGCCTGCGGCTTTTCCTGTGATTATATCTATGTCCATGTCTCCGACGATGAGAGCGTGCTCGGGCGAAATGGCGTATTTTTTAAGAGTGTTTATGATGCCGTCAGGCGAAGGTTTTCTGGTTCTTTCCGAGTCTCCGCCTATGATTTCACTGAAGTAATTTTTTATACCGAGGCCGGTTAAAACGTCAAGCGCGATGGCGCGGTCCTTATTGGTGAGAACGGCCTTTGTTATTGAGGGCATGTCAGCGAGAGTTTTTTTTACGCGGGGATAGAGAAAGGTTTTTACGACGGGATTTGCGCTGTAGAAATCGCGGAATAAAACAAGGGCTTTTTCTATTTGCTCTTCGTCCGACGAAGCGCTTTCAGCCTCACCGATGGCGCGGCGGACGGTTTCCCGCAGGCCTCCGCCGATATATGAGTGAACTTCGGACAGAGTTTTTTCGCCTGAAATACCGAGAGCCTTGCGGGTGCGGTTAACGGCGTCGGTAATATCCTGGCGTGAATCCACAAGTGTGCCGTCCAGGTCGAAAAAAATAATGTCGCAGCGCAAGGCATGGCCCCCTGTTATTGGAGTTTGTTATAAATTTCGGAAAGAGCTATTTTTTTGTCCGTCATTTCCTTGTTATCGGCATACAACAGAAATATCTCTTCTCCGCTGCCGTCAAAGCCATAGAGCTCGCCCACGCCATTCGCAATATAGGATGACGGAATTTTTTTTCTGAGTTCGGTATTATAAAGGTAATAATTTGTTTCAACACGGGTGTGGGAAATGTTCGCGTCCATGTGTATGGCTATGAGCCATTTTTTGTCAGGGCTTATCTCAAGGATTTGGAAAATGGATTTCGGGTCGCTGACCAATGTTTCGGTTTTGCCGTTTTTATCAGTTATTAAGATGGCGTTCTGGGATTCGTTCACATATATATTTGCCTGATTTTCCACCGCGTGCTCATCATCGGTTATATTTTCAAATGAAAGCGAGGTCAGGCAGGTATCGTCGTACTTGTTCCCCTTGTAGACACTGAGTATTTTCAGCTGAAGAATGAATACTGCCCGCGGCTCCTGTTTTATCGCGGCGAGTTTCTTGCGGTTGATTTTCTTAAAGGAGCGCAGCTCCGAGTTCCTGAATTTGATAAGGCTTTTCCATTTGAAAGGAAAAGCTATTTCCTGCTTCGCCGGAGTGTCAGCAAGAACTATTTTTTTTATTTTTTTATATTGCAGAGCGCGGAAGAGGACGCCAGTTTCCGTTGCTTCTCCGGGAATATTTATTCCCGTAAAAATTGATATTTCGGCGTTTTTTATTCGGTTGTTGGAATTGAAAAGTTCTAAGTCTTTAGCGTAGCCGTTCCGCAATATAAAGCTTTTTGTGCCTTCTTTAATAGAGACGCAGACGCTTTCGCCGAGCCCGTCGCTTTTCGCTCCTTCCGACCAGCATGTCGCGGAATTGCCGTCAAAAAGGTTATGCGCGCCGTAAGGCCCGCGGACGTAAGGCCCGCGGTTTTCCAGCTCGGAGCTTGAAAGATAAAGGCGGCCTCCGGCGTCGCGCATCATCATTTCTTCCCATAAGTTTTGGGGAGTTGAGCAGGCGGCGGGAAAAAAAATTCCCAAAGCTAGACATTTCAATAGTTTAATCATGCCGGCTCCTCCTTTTTTCACTTATTAACCAACGCCATGAGTTTAACAAAAAATCAAACCTTTGTTAATAAGAATTGCGTGAAAAGCCGGTATTAGCTAAAATGCAGAAAAAGAAGAAGATGTTTGAGTAGGGACAGGGAGGTTATAATGGATCAGTATGAAATGCAGGCAAAATTCGGCAAAAGTATAGGTTTTTTCGCGGCGCTGTTTATCGTTTTTGTTATTTTGATGAAAAGTGTTGTTGTCGTACCGCCCGGTGTAGCCGGAGTTGTTGTGCTTTTTGGAAAGGTTAACAGCCAAACACTTAAAAGCGGCCTTCACCTGATTAATCCGTTTGCCAATGTTGTGAAAATGAGCGTGAGGACGGAAGAGTATACGATGAGTGTGGCTTCGGCGGAAGGATATAAAAGCGGTGACGACGCGATAGACGCTCTCACCTCCGAAGGCATGAAAGTCAGGCTGGATCTCACGGCGTGGTACCGTCTTGATGCGTCCGAAGCTGCCAATGTGTATGAAAAAATAGGCAGCAATTATGAATCAAAAATAGTGCGGCCGGCTCTTCGAACCGCTATCAGAGACGCGGTTGTCAGATATACCGCCGCATCTATTTATACGGAAAAAAGGGCTCAACTGGTTACGGACATAGAAAGCATAATGATGGAGCTGCTTAAAGGCAGGGGCATCATTCCCGAAAAAATACTGCTGAGAAATCTTATACTT
>VMTI01000289.1 GCA_013791675.1 bacterium
ATCTTCTATATTTTGGTAATTCAAAACTTCCGCCGGAACGCCGATACTGTGAATTTCACCATTATTAATAAGCGTTAATCTGTCGCAGTATTCGCTCGCTAAATTCAGGTCGTGCAAAACCATAATTACCGTAAGCCCCATGTCTCTGTTTAAGCGCCTGACGAGGTCAAGTATCGCCGCCTGATGGGTAATATCAAGATGCGCGGTCGGCTCGTCTAAAATGAGAACTTTTGTCTCCTGGCATAAAGCCCGGGCAATAAGAGCAAGCTGTCTTTCTCCTCCGCTTATTTTTTCCATAGTCCGGTCTTTGAATCTGAGCGTATCCGTCAACAGCATATACTTTTCCGCTATTTCTATATCTTTTTTTGTTTCAAGAAACTGGAATTTTCCGTAATGCGGAATTCTTCCGAGTAAAACAAAATCTTCCACGGTTATGTATCCCGTTTCTATGCTTTGAGAAACCACGGCGACTTTCCCTGCTAATTCCCTGAAACCCATCTGTTTTATATCTTTCCCGTCAAAAAGAACTTTCCCCTTGCTGAGTTTTATTACCCGGGTAATTGCCCGCAGAAGCGTCGTCTTACCCGACCCGTTAGGCCCGATTATACCCATTACCTCTCCCGGCTCCGCCGTGAAGCTGATATCGCGCAAAACGATTTTTGAACCATATCCGCAGGTTAAGCCGTTCACACTGAGCATTTTATTTTTTCACCTCTCCGATTTGTCTTTTAGTGAGCGCGTAGACAAAAAGCGAGCCTCCTAAAATGCCGGTGATTACGCCGACAGGAAGTTCCATGGGAGCGATAATCGTTCTGGCCATTGTGTCGCATAGTATTAAAAAAGACGCCCCGAAAAGATATGAGCCGACAAGGAGAATACGGTGATCATATCCGGCAAACATACGCACGAAATGAGGCACAACAAGACCGATAAAACCTATAACCCCCGCTATTGAAACGCTTAAACCCGTAAGGACCGCGGCGAGTATGAAAAGCAGCCGTTTTGTTCTTTCCGTATTTATGCCGAGGTGAAGAGCGTCTTCCTCTCCCGAAGAAAAGGCATTGAGGTCAAAACAGAAAAAATACGAAATAATCAATCCCGCCAGAGAAACAAAAACAGCCAGCTTTATTAAAAGCCCGCTTGGTTCTTCCAGAGAGCCCATGATCCAGAAAATAATCCCGTGCAGGTCAGAGACGCGGGAAACGGCCATGATAAACATAATCAGCGATGATGAAATAAAACTTACCATCACGCCGGTAAGAAGAAGCCCCCTTATTTTCAATATGCCGCCTCTTACGCTCAGAAAATAAATCAGCATGATAACGGCGCTCGCTCCGATGAACCCTGAGGCAGGCAGAGAAAGAACGCTGAAACGGTGACTCAAACCCAGAACTATATTCAGACAGGCCCCCAGCGCCGCGCCCCCTGAAATACCCAGCGTATAGGGTTCAACAAGCGGGTTTCTAAACATGCCCTGAAGAATAACTCCGGCAACGCTCAATGAACCGCCTACAGCCATTCCTAAAATAATTCGCGGCAGGCGGATATCAAAAAGAATGCTGTATTCTGTAGCGCCCTTTCCTTCAAAAATCAGATGAATAATTCTCCCGACGGGAATACCGGCAGAACCGACACACAGAGAAAAAACTATTACGACTATAAGAAGTCCCGTTAAAATTAACACCCAGCTAATCCAGTGAAGAAACTTCTTATTCATTTTTCAATATTGCCTTTTCAATTTTCATTTTTTATTTTTTTTCTTTCCTCTTTATTGTGACCGGGATGAAAAAGTTCAACCAGTTCCTCCAGAGTATCCGCGAAACCTTCAGGGGTGGGGCTACACATTTTATAAGAATCCACGACGTAAATTCTATTGTTTTTCGCGGCGTTTAAAACTTTAAATTTCTGCCAGGTTTTCTTCTCATTCTCGCCGGCAATACCCATGGTCACAATAATGATTACATCCGGATTGGATTTAATAACCTGTTCCCTGCTGTAAAATCCCGTCTTGACCTTTGAAGCGATGTTTATTCCGCCGGCAAGCTCTATAAAATCATTTATAAAGGAATCTCCGGTAGCGGCAAAGAGCGGTTTCGCTCCGATCTGGACAAAAACTTTAGGCCTGACAAAAGCGCCCGTTTTTTTCTTAATTCTTTTTACTCTGCACTTGACGCTCTTTATAATTTTTTCCGCTTCTTTGCTTTTTCCGGTAATTTTTCCGAGTTCTAAGAATTGTCTGCAAAGCTGTTCAAAAGTTTGAAGCTGCGGGAAAGACACAACTTTCAATCCCACGCCTTTCATTATTTGTATCTGCTCGGGGCGGCTAAGGGATGTGGCCAGAACCATATCGGGTTTGAGAGACACAATTTTTTCAACATCTGCCCTTAAAACAGTTCCTATTTTTTCTTTATTCGCCGCTTCGGCAGGCCTCAGGCAATACACTGTGTTAGCAATAATTCTGTCCTGCGCCTTCAAAAGATAAAGGCTCTCGGTAATCGCGGGCCCCAGAGAGACAATTCTTTCGGGAAATTTTTCACCGGCACCCGCCGAAAAAGCGCAAAATATCATACACAGGATTATAGACAAAACAGCCCGTGATTTAATTATCGTTTTCATTTTTTATCCGGGTATAATTTCAAGAACCCATCTTCCTCCTCTCGAGAATACTTCGCCTTTTTCTATATTTACTTTCCTCTTAAAGCCTGGGCCGTCATAAACAAAAGTGTGATACTCGCCGTTTTCTCCGCACAGGTCTATCTCCGGCGAAGCGCCGAGTTCGCTTACGAACGTATTATCTATTTTACGTCCCAGCCATTCCTTGCCCATGACTCCGTCTTTGACGGAGCAGATAACAGCCTTAAACCCTGAATCGATAAATTCCTGCATTACCTTTTGCCTTTTCATTCCCCACAGCGGCAGGAGCGCCTTGATTTTTAATTCCCCGCAGACCCCTGTGATCCAGTCCAGGTGCTCCTGAACGTCAATATCTCCGAATACGCCCGTGGTGATGCCTTCCGCTCTTAACTCTAAAACGAGTTTTTTAAATTCGTCCTCGTAATTTTCCCACGACGTACTTCTCTGAATAATAGGAATTCCAATCTCATCCGCCTGAACTCTCAAGCAACTGGAATCAATTCCATGAGAGCGGGAATGCGTTCCGTCTTCTGAAATCATATTTATGAGACGGGAAACATTAACTCCTGATTCCCTCACTTTATACAACGACAAAATGCTGTCCTTACCGCCGCTCACACAGCAAAATGCTTTTAACCTTCTTTTCATAACGTCTCCTAAAGCTCTGTTATTTCCAGAGATGTCTGCATTCCTTTGTCCCAACCATTCCAGAGATAAGCATTCTCCTTTCCATCAGCAATTAAACGCAATGCATAACGCGCTTGTTCTATGTAAAGTTCGCAAAATGCTCCTCTTGTTTCAATAGAGCCGTTCATTTCATGAGATTCCGCGGGACAGGGCGTGCCGCAGAAATGACGAATGGCACAACGCGAACAAGGTTCAATGTTCTCAATCCTTCTGTTTGTAACGAGTTTGAACGGCTCGGTTTTTAAAACTTTACCAATATCATTTTTAAAAAGATTACCGCCTTTAAATTTTTTAATTCCGATAAATTCACTGCACGGGAACATATCTCCACTACTTGAAACCGCAAAGAAACATCTTCCACCCCCGCAAGAGGAAATATCGCACATTAGCCGCCGGCCGGCAGGAGCGATAATACCCATTAAAACATTGGCAAAATTCGCAACCACAAGTTTACGGCCGGTCTTTTTATATAACTCATAAGCGCGGTCCAATGCTTTCAAATAATATCCTGCTGCAGCAGAGTCCGAAGGCTTACTTCTGCGGGCATTAGAAAGAGTACATCGGACAGGATTCAGCATACAAACAGGAACTTCCATCTTGTGTAAAAATTCAACTATCCCAACGA
>VMTI01000248.1 GCA_013791675.1 bacterium
AAGTTCTCCGGCGTGGTGAGCGTCTAAAATCCAGTTCCTCAATGGTTCGAGCCACCCTTTACCCTTTCGCCCTAAAACTGTCTTTTGTTCTAATAAAGCCGATCTCTGTCTTATCAGGGAATCCTTCTTTTCTATGTAAATGTCTTTCTCAATAATACCATCAAGGAAGGCATTTACGAGTTTATCGAGTTTGCTTTTGGTATCATCGGCTTTATTATTAATATTCAGGGCGAAAGACTGCGAAGACTGATCTTCTTCCTTTTCCCATATAGATACTTGAGCCAGCATTTTTTCTTTCCAGTCTTCGCACAGAGCGACCTTTTGAAGCTGTTCCCTTAACTGTTGCGCTAATAGATCTTCCTGTAAATAACTCTGACTGCAAGGACCGAGTTTTTTGGTACAGCGGTAATATTTATAAGTTCCCCCGTTACCCTTGGCAAACTGGGCGGTTATAGAAGCTCCGCACTCGCCGCATTTGAGGAAACCGGCAAAGGGGAACTTATAACCTCGCCTGGTCTTACGAGGTCTTGCATTATCCTGTAATACTTTTTGTACAGCTTCAAAAGTCGCTCTGGTAATAATAGGTTTGAAAGTCCCCTCGTAAGTTTCACCATTATGGACAATCAAACCTAGATATATGGGGTTGGTGAGAATGCGTTGAATTGTATGACTGCCGAATTTTTTCCCGATTTTAGTCACCACGCCCCAAAAACTCAGACGGTCTGACATAGTTGTTAAATTATGTTTCCCTTCGGCGAATTCTTTAAAGGCCTTTTGAAGAATGCGGGCTTTTAGCGGATCAGGCTCTATATTGCGGGTATTACGATTATTAAAATAGCCGAAGGGGGCTCTTCTTGGCCATTCTCCCCGTCTGAGTTTTTGACGAAACCCGCGCTTCACATTTTCGGAAAGGTTATCAGAATAGTATTTGCTTTGACCGAAGGCGACTTGAAGCATAAAAAGCCCTTGCGGTGTCGGTTCAAACCAGAAAGTCGGGAATTTCAAAGAAGCAATCTTCTTTGTATCAATCGAATAAATGATTTGACCGCCATCTATAGAATTTCTCGCTAACCTGTCGGGATGCCAAGCTAATAATCCGATTGCTTCTTTGCTCCGTTCGACTTTAGCCATCATCTGATTAAATATAACTCTGCCGGGCTTTTTTGCGCTTTTGCTCTCTATAAATTCCTCTGCGATTGAAATATTTTCTTTTACGGCGAATTCCCGAAGTTCTACAAGTTGAGCCTCGATGCTCATTATTTGTCTTTCCTCGTCCTCGGTGGACTTTCTCGCATAAAGAAAATATTTACTCATAATGTTACCTCCTGTCGCGTTTGGTCAAAAGCGCGGGTTTTATACAACTTGTTTTGTTGTCTCTGAAAGAGAACAGAAAAAGTTGGAGACAAAGTTTTTCTTTGTAGGGAGCGGAACATGCGCCGTGGCGTACGGAGCGACAACGAACCGCCGCCTGCTGGACAAAGCTGTTCTTTTGGATTTGAAAAAGCCGTGGTCTTTTTTGTTTTCTTCAGAGGGGGATTCCGGAAATTCCGGAAAGAACGGTGAGCTTTGCTCACCGAAATTTTTTGACAGAAATACCGAAAACGGCGTATGGTGGGGGAGGAGGGACTCGAACCCTCAATCTCTTTCGAGCAGCGGATTTTAAGTCCGCTTTGTATACCAATTCCAACACTCCCCCTCTAATAAGCGCGAAATAATTATACCTAATTTTCAGACGATTAAGAAACAATCCGCTGTTTCTATATTGCGGAAACAGACAGTTTTTTGCAACTTTCCCGCCCAAAGCGGACAAGCCCTCTTTCCTATTCAATGAATCTGTATTTTATTTCCCCCGGCTCTATCATTCCGAATTCCTCGCGGGCGATTTTATAATACGCTTCTTTCGGATTTTGTTCAAACATTTCAAGCTGTTTTTTCAGCGCGGCGTTTTCCTTTTCAAGTTCGGTTATCTGCATACGGAGAATCTTTTTGTTTCTTTTGTATATGAGTAGCCTTTTGAAGTGCTGATTGCCAAATGCGGTAGCGGCAAAAATCACCGCTGCCAGCAAATAGAACATCCTTCTTTTCTGCTCATCATTCATCCGTTACCGTCCCACGCCGAGCGCCTTTTACGCTTTCAGCTCTTCCTCTATTCTCAGAAGCTGATTATATTTGGATAATCTTTCACCGCGCGCAGGAGCTCCGCTTTTGAGCTGTCCACAGTTTACTGCCACCGTCAGGTCCGCTATGAAATTGTCGGATGTCTCGCCGGAACGGTGAGAAACCAGAGATTTGTATCCGTTATCATATCCGAGCTTTATCACGTCAAGCGTTTCGGTTACTGTGCCTATCTGATTAAGTTTGATAAGTATGGCATTGGCGGCTCCTCTGGAAATGCCCTCCTTCACTCTGTCAACGGTTGTCACAAACAAATCGTCTCCTATAAGCTGTATCTTTTTCCCGAGTTTTTTCGTCTGCTTCACCCAGCCTTCCCAGTCATCTTCGGTGAAACCATCCTCAATTGCGATTATGGGATATTTTTTTATCCATTTGTCATACAATTCTATAAGAGCGTCCGCGCTGAGCACTTTTTTCGGTGTTTCCCCGGCGAGCACATATTTACCGTTTTTGTAAATTTCGGATGCCGCCACATCAAGCACTATCGCAATGTCGCTGCCCGGTTTGTAGCCGGCTTCTTTCACCGCGCGCGTTATGTATCTGAGAGCGTCTTCGTTTTCTTTCAGGTTCGGAGCGAACCCCCCCTCGTCGCCTATGGATGTTGAGAGGCCTTCTTTTTTCAGAATGCTTTTGAGCGTGTGATACACTTCCGTGCCCATCTGCATTCTTTTTTTAAATGTTTTTCCGCCGATGGGAGCTATCATAAATTCCTGCACATCAACATTGTTGTCGGCATGAGCGCCGCCGTTAAGTATGTTCATGCATGGCACGGGTATGACCCATCCTTTCAGCTTTCCGGGAAAAAGCGACCTTAAATGCTTGTAAAGCGGCACCTTTTTGGAAGCGGCCGCGGCTCGGGCGACAGCCATGGAAACGCCCAGAATAGCGTTCGCGCCCAATTTCTTTTTTTTGGGAGTGCCGTCAAGAGCTATCATCGCCTCGTCAATTTTTCTCTGGTTAAGAGCGTCCATGCCTTTGATGCGTTTGGCGATTTTGGAAATGTTCGCCACAGCCTTAAGAACGCCTTTGCCTTTATACGCCTTCCCTCCGTCGCGAAGCTCCAGCGCCTCATGCACGCCCGTTGAGGCCCCCGAAGGCACCCCCGCGCGGCCGAAAGAACCGTCGGAAAGCACAACATCCGCCTCCACCGTGGGATTGCCCCTGGAATCAAAAATCTGCCTGCCAGTAATTTTACTAATCTTTATCACTTTTTCCTCCCGGGGTCAGACCTGACCCCATTCTACTCTATTTTTTCGAGAGCGGTTTTCCTTATCCATCCGCTGGAATCCGCAACTCTCACAAAAAACCATCCTTCTTCCTCGTCGTAAATATCAGCTTTTATTCCAGCCGGCACAGACGCTATCACCTTATAAGACCCGCCCGGGCCGCTTTGCATATTCTCTTCCATCATGACAATGCCGCTGCCAAGCGCGGGACCTCCTTTTATTTTAGCATAGAGAGCCCCGTATACAAAAACGTCAATGACAAAAAAAGCCGCAGCGGCCCAAAGCGCGAACTCGCGGTGAGTAAGAATATAGATTACCGCCATTATAAAAAAAAGCCAAGTCATAAAAGTGACGGCTGTTCTGAATTCATCCGCCGTAAAAAAAGCCGTGAATACCGACGAGAGACTTTTCGGCGCCTCAGTAATGCCAAGTTTTTCTCTAACCACTTTCAAATTGTAATTTATGTCGTCCGCGCGGGGACTGAGCTTTTTTGCTTTTAGATAATAAAGGCGGGCTTCAGGATACTTTTCCATTCTGAAAAGACAGTTCCCCGCGTTATAATACTCTTCCCATGAGGCCACCCCTGAATCTATAAGGCCTTTGTAAATTTCAAGGGCCCCGCGCCAGTCCTGTTTTTGGTACATCTCTTCGCCCTGCCCCGCGACGGCGGACGCAGCTTCCCGCATGCCGGGGCGTGACGCCGCCGCGGCAAAAGACACAAAAACAAAAAATGCCGGCACAAAAATCACCACCGAAAACATTTTACGAAAAAATAAGTTAATAGTGGCGGATGATGTTATTTTTTTCATAGGTATTTTTTCAGTTTCTTCAAAAAAGCTTTCGCCTCGCTCTTCAGTTCCGCAGGATCGAGGCCTTCGCCCGATGGCGAAAATCTTTCGCTTTGGCATTTTCTCACAAAAACGTCGAGCGCGCCGCAAAGCGGCGCCGGGACTTTCTTTTCTTTCAAAATATTTTCCACGGAACAGTTTTTTTCCGAATTGGTCCTTGCTCTGATAAAATTTAACAGCGCATTTTCAATTCCGCCGCACAGGATGCCCCGCGCGGAAGGCAAATCAGAAATAGCCGCCGAGGCGCGCCCGTAAGCGGTTCTCCTCGTCAAAGCGGCGGCTGGCATTATTTTTTCAAGAATCCTGTGTTTCACCGCCAGGACTATGATAAAAAATACCGCGGGAATGAATTGCATAAGCAGAAAATGAGCGGATATAAAATTTCTTTTGCCGGCAGCCCTGCCGCCGGACGGTTTGATATACCTGATGTCCTTCCCCAGTTCCTTAAATGTCACAGGCGGCGACGACAACGCGTCCCCCTGTGCGGCCTTTAGAACATTAATCCTGATTTCTTTTGTCTGTATCTCGGCATATTGCCCCGAAGCGGGCTTAAAATAAGCGTATTTTACCGGCGGAATAATCTGCTCTCCCGCAACGCGCGGCACAAGGACAAGCTGAAAAGTTTTACTTCCCGTTATTTTGTAATTGTCCTTGCTTATCTGCTGCGATGAAATCACATCGTAACGTTTGAAATTTTCTAAAGCCGGAAAATCAGGTTCGGCCAGTGAGCTTATATTTCCCTCGCCGGACACCCTAACCGTAAGATTCACGGCTTCGCCGGCGCGAAGAATTTTCTTGTCGGTGTCGGCGCTTATGGAAAATTCTCCGACGGCGCCATGATAATTAGATGGCCTTCCTTTTTCCGGGAGAGGCCTTACCTCAAGCTGCAAGGAATTCGTTTCAAGCACTTTTTTTCGCCCGCCGGCGAAAAATCCGGAAAAAAAATCGTCGTTAAAAGCCGGAAAACTGGATTCCATAATTTCAAGTTTAGCAGGTTCAAATTTATACGCGCCTTTTTTAACGGAAAAAATAACGCTTTTAATTTCCGTCACGGAATAATTCCTGCCGTCAACAACTTTGTTGTAGCGCTTTGGAGGAGGAAGATCGTCTTTAAGAAATCCGCTGAAAGAAGGAAGAGCCAGACTGGGGTTTTGCGAGAGGCCCCTGTCGGCGTAAAAAAGAAATGTGTAATAGACCGGCTCCCCCGTGTAGCATATTTTTTTATCAAGCATATGCTCAATCCAAAAGGATTCTCTCGGCGTTTTCGCAACGGCACCTCCGGAAGATGCCGGTTGTACGCCGGGGGGTGACGGGGTTGAAGAATGGACTTCTATATCTATATCGGCAGTGGTGTAAATTTTGCCTTTATAATTTATCTGAAACGAAGGGATTGTCAGTTTCCCTGTTCTTTTGGGGACAAGAATGTAATTGTTCTCCTGGACGGAAGACACTTTACCGTTGACAAAAGACACGTTCTGCGATGTGCCGGCCGAGTACATATCAAAATCATTAAGCGGAGGAAGCGTCATCCCCGGAAGTCTCGCGCCTGAACCTGTGACGGAAATTGTAAGTGTCAGCTGCTCGGAGAGCCCTATGCTGCGGGACGACACCGATGAAGTTATATTCAAATCCTCGGCGGAAATAGCGCCCGCGAAATTAAAAATAATAAACACCGCTGTCAAACACTTAATTATCATTTTCACCAGTCTTTTTTCACCGCGGGCATCTTCTGCTTTTCCTGTTTTTTTGTGCTCTTTTTTTCCATATCGTCCAGCAAATTCAAAGCCCTCTGCATATCGTCCTTGGACATACTCCCGTCTTTTTTATTTTCTTCATTATCTTTTTTTTCCGAGCCTTTTTTTTCTGATTTTTTCCGCAGCGCAAGTTCAAGATTGTGCAAGGCGTCGGATGAGACGGGATCCTTACTCAGCACGCCGCGGTAAAAACTTATCGCTCCGTCCATATCCCCTTTTCTGTAGCAATTGTTCGCCATATTGTAAAACAGGTCTTCTTCCAGTTTAGGGTTCCGAAAAGTTTCGGCTTTTTTATAGTTCTTATCCGCGTCGTCGTTTTTCTGCATGAAATAATATGTGTTCCCCAGATTGTAATAAATATCGGGGGAAGCTTTCTTTTTAAGGACTTTCCTGTAATACGTTTCCGCTTTGAAAAAATCCTTGTTTTTAAAAGCTTTGTTGCCCCGAGAGATTTCTATGGAATCTCCGAGACTTAGTCCTATAGATTCCGCCCGAGATGCCGGGGGAGCGGCAATAAAAATGAGAAAAAGAACCACCGGCGGGAGATTATCAAGAAATGTTTTTTTGAGAGTTATAAAGGGCAGAAGAAAGTCGGCAAGCATAAAAAAGAGCGCCGCCGCAAGCGGTATGTAATATTTTTTTTCCATTGATGATGAGAAAGAATCTCCCATAAAATCTTTATCCATGGAATTCACAGCTTCCGCTATCTGTTCTATGTCTCTGTTAGCCTCGTCAAAGGGATAATAACGGCCTTCAGTTGAGTTAGCTATCTGAAGGAGCAGCGTTTCGTCTCTTCTGCTTATGACGGTTTCACCGTTTTCGTCTTTTTTATAACCTGTCACTTTTCCGGTTTCGTCTTTTACGGGAATCGGCTCGCCTTCGGGTGTGCCTACGCCGATAATAAAAACCTTTATGCCGCTGAGATTTTTCACAATTTTTGATGGATCGCCCTGCAGGTTTTCACCGTCGGTGAGGAGAATAATAGCCCTGGAATTCGCATAACCCGCGAAACTTTCCGCGGCTTTGGAGAGAGCCTCGGCAATATTCGTCCCCGGATAAGATATTTCTCCCACGCTTATTTCATCAAGCAGCATTCTCACAGAGGATATGTCGGATGTAAGGGGGCATATCGTGAAAGCTTTTCCCGCGAAACCCACAATGCCGAAACGTTCAGCGCCGAGCAGTGACAAAAGATATTTTATTTTCGCTATTGACGCCTTAAACCTCGTAGGCTTTATATCCTCGCAGAACATGCTCGCCGACACATCCATCGCTATCATCACTGAGCTGGATTTTTCTTCCACCTTTCTGGAAACAATTCCCCACCGCGGCCCGGCAAGCGCCGGTATTAAAAACGCGTACGCTAAAATGACGCATATTCTGCTGAAAATGCCGGCCCGCTGCCGTCGGGAGGTGAGTTTCTCAAAGAATGAGGGCGAAGCGTACAAATCACAGCTTTTCTTTCTTCCGCGCCACTCAAAAACTAAAAAAAGCGCCATAAAGGGCAAAGCCAAAAGAGCGAGCAGTATTTTAGGATTATCCCATATCATTTTTTTCTACCCATCCGGTTTTCATTACGGAATGCTCCGAATCACCGCGAATCTCAAAAATAAAGCTGCCATAAAAAAAGCGAAAGCCGCGTTTATAAAAAAAGACGCGTATTCCCTGTATTCAAGAAACGAGCTGGAAAGAATTTTTGTTTCCTCCAACTTATCTATTTCGCCGTAAATTTCACTTAGGCTTTTTTCCGACGATGCCCTGTAATATTTACCATTCGTATCCGACGCTAATTTCATAAGCAGCGGTTCGTTAAAGTCGTCTTCAATTCTTCCCATCACCTTCCCGAAAACCGGATGGTCAATGGGAATCTCTGCCGCGCCCCGGTTCCCGACGCCTATGGCGTATATTTTGATTCCTATATTTTTCGCGAATTCCGACGCGAGCTCGGGTGATATCGTCCCCCGGTTGTTCGCGCCGTCTGTGAGGAGTATAATAATCTTTGAAGCTGATTCGCTTTTAGCGAGGTGCTTGACCGCCACCCCCAGGCCGTCTCCTATGGCGGTGCCGTCCTCGAGCGTCATGCCGGCTTTTATATTATTCACGAGCTGCAGAACGGCTTTGCGGTCAAAAGAAAGAGGGCAATGTATGAATGCCCCGCCGCCGAAAACAACAAGCCCCATTCTGTCATGGGCGCGTTTTTTAATAAATTCTCCCGCTTCTTTTTTTGCCGTTTCCAGGCGGTTGGGTTTTAAATCAACGGCATTCATGCTCAGGGATGTGTCCATCACAATAAAAATATCTCTGGCGTTTTTCACCTCTTCCTTTCTGGTGATGCCTTTCACCGGACGAAGGCCCGCGATAAAAACCGACATTATCGCGGCAAGATATAACCAGCGAAAGATACCTGGCAAAGAGCTTGAAATACCCCACCGCGAAAGCTCATCCGCCCGGGAATAATACACCGATTCACTTTCCTTTTTCTTTATAATCATCCAAAAGCAAAGCGCTATAAGCGGCAGAAAAATAAAAAAAACAGGATTAAGGAATTTCATTTCCGTTCGCCTCCTATTTCGGTGAAAGCGTACGCGTCTTTGAAAAGTTTCTCAATCTCCGCGGGCATAAACTGTTTTTTGGCAAATTTGGCGAGATCGCATGAACGCAGAAAAGAAACGGATTTTATTCTTTCTTCCGTAGTAAAAACTCTCTTTTTCATTTCTTTCTCTATCTCTCTCGTGTCCAGAAATATGGCCGGAAAATCGTGTTTTTTTTCAAGATATCTCCGGAAAGTGTCGGATAATCCGTCGAGCACCTCGGCGGCGCTCGCGTTTTTGTCGAGGCCGTCAAGTTCACGCCTATACCACTCCTCAGGGCTGAGAAGCTTTTCAGGAGGCACAGGCGTCTTTTTTTTCCGCAGGAAGTAATACGCCGCCGCAATGAGCAGCAAAGCGCCGACGAGCGTTTTAAACGGAAAAGCCCCTCCTCTCTGAGCGCGAAGTTTTTTTATTTCGGTTTCCGCGGGGGCAAGGCGGCCTTTGACCAGCACTTTAAAAGTTTTACCTCTGACAACGGAACTTGAGACGACAAATTCGGGAGACGGCACTTCTATTTCACCGAGGTCAAAAAAGCGAAGTTCCAAATCCACTTCATCATCTTTCGCGCCTCTTTTATGTCTGATTATGGCAAACTTGATATTCGGAGGTGCGGGGAGCATTATTTTTTCCACCTTATGATCCGCCTCTTTCGTTATTACGGCTTTTACCGCAAAAGCTTCGCCGATAAGCGTGTAAGTGGACGACGGTTTCAGCCAAACTGCCGTGTCAAAGCCTTCGGGACGCTGAGCTTCATCTCCATAAACGGGCTTTAGCGGTAAAGAAAAAACCAGTAAAAAAAGCGCCGCCCGCGCGGCTTCCCGCAATCCGTATTTTTTACCCCTTCTGTTTTCCTGTTTTTTTGTATCCATATTATTTTGCTATCTTCTTCTTGAGCGCGTCCTGAAAAGATTAAGAAGCGGAGAGATATAATCTTTTTCCGTGTCCAGTTTCAGCAAATCGCATCCGGCAGAATTGAAAAGCGAGCTGAGCAACAGCCCCTCCGCCCGCGCTTTTTCGGAAAAAATTTTTCTCGACGAAGGAGACGAAAAATCAGCGTAAGAGCTTCTCGCGCTTTCACTGTCTTTTATTCTGACGATCCCGCAGTTGGGCAGTGTTTCCTCTGATTTATCCCGCACCCTTACACCCACGACATCGTGCCTTGATGCCAATATACGCAGCTTGCGGGCGGTGTCAAAACCGAAAAAATCGCTGAAAACAAAAATTATACTTCTTTTTCTGAAAACTCTGGACGCGAATTCAAGAGCGCCATGTATATCCGAACCGCGGCCGTTGGGCTCGGCATAAAGCATTTCCCTTATTATCCTCATTATGTGAAAACGGCCTTTTCTCGGAGGAATATATTTTTCAATGGCGCCGCTAAAAAGAATAAGGCCGGCCTTGTCGCCGTTTCTCGCCGAAGTCCAGGCCAGAAGCGACGCGATTTCCGAGGCAAATTCCCGTTTACTTTTGTCCGACGTGCCGAAATGCATAGACGCTCCGATGTCCAGCATAAAAAGCACCGAAAGCTGACGCTCCTCGGTAAATTCTTTGATGTAGGGGTAATTCATGCGCGCGGTGATGTTCCAGTCTATGCTTCTGACGTCATCTCCCGGAGTGTACGGGCGCACCTCCGAAAACTCTATCCCTTTTCCCTTGAAGGACGAAGCGTATTTTCCTGTAAAAAGCTGTTGGGCGAGGAATCTCGCGTATATCTCTATTTTCAGGACTTTTTTAAATATTTCTTTCTCGTTAATCATGCGCACATCCTCTCGCCGGCGAGACTCGGGAGAAAATCTTTCTACGGCACTTCCACCGCGGAGAGAAGTTCGGATATTATTTTATCGGGCGTCATGTTTTCGGCTTCTCCCTCGTAGCTGAGAATAATTCTATGCCGGAACACATCTTTCACGACATCTTTGACGTCTTCCGGTATAACGAAACCCCGCCCTTCAATGAAGGCTTTCGCGCGCGCGGCTTCCACAAGATGAAGCGTCGCCCGCGGCGACACGCCCCATGCCAGAAGAGCTTTGAGTTTTTCCAAACCGAAATTTTCAGGGTTCCTGGTGGAAGATGACAAATTGACGCAGTAGCTTTTGATTTTATCGTCAATATATATTTCCGAAATAAGATTCTGGATTTCGGCGACATCTGCTTTTGTGACAATTTTGTTCACTTCCGGAAGTTTTTTTATGATGACTCTTTCTATGATGGTTTTCTCTTCCTCAATGCTGGGATAATCTATGACAACTTTCATCATAAACCTGTCTATCTGGGCCTCCGGCAGAGGATAGGTGCCTTCCTGCTCTATGGGGTTCTGCGTGGCCATGACAAAAAAAGGCACCGGCAGCTTGTGGGTGGTATCGCCTATCGTCACCTGTCTTTCCTGCATGGATTCAAGCAGAGCCGACTGCACTTTCGCGGGAGCGCGGTTTATTTCGTCGGCTAAAATAAAATTCGCGAACACAGGGCCTCTTTTCACCGAAAATTTTCCCTCGGCGGGATGATAAATCTGCGTTCCTATTATATCCGCCGGAAGAAGGTCCGGCGTAAACTGTATTCTTTTGAAATCCATGTTAAGGCTTTGAGCGAGAGTGCTCACCGCTAAGGTTTTCGCCAGGCCCGGCACACCCTCGACAAGAATATGATTCTGCGTAAAAATACCGATGAGAAGCCGCTCCAAAAGATCGTCCTGCCCCACAATAACACGGTGAAGCTCGTTAAGAATGCTCTTCACTTTCACATTTTCAGCCAGCACTTTTGAATTGATTTCGTTTATATCCACAATTCCCCCTATATCAGACTTGCTATGTAATCGCCGACTTCTGTCGTGCCCATGCCCATTTTGCCGGCCGACATGGATTTGATCTTACCGGCGGTGGCTGCCATCACGGCTTTTTCAACGGCGGTGGCGGCTTCTTCCTCGCCAATGTTTGAAAGCAGCATACCGAGCGAGCATATCGCGGCGAGGGGATTGATAACATTTTTTCCAGTATATTTCGGAGCCGAACCGCCTATGGGCTCAAACATGCTCACGCCTTCCGGATTGATATTCCCTCCGGCGGCAATACCCATACCGCCCTGCGTCATTGCCGCGAGGTCGGTTATTATGTCCCCGAACATATTGTCTGTAACGATAACGTCAAACCATTCGGGGTTTTTCACCATCCACATGCAGGTCGCGTCCACATGCGCGTAATCTGTTTTAACGTCGGGAAAATCCTTCGCCACCTCGTAAAAAGTCCGTTCCCATAAATCCCACGCGTATGTGAGGACATTTGTTTTACCGCACAGCGTGAGCTGTTTTCTTTTATTTCTTTTCCGTGTGAATTCAAAAGCGTATCTTATGCAGCGTTCAACGCCCGCCCTCGTGTTGTATGATGTCTGAATAGCGACTTCATCTTTAGCGCCTTTGTTCTTAAATTCGCCCATGCCCATATAAAGTCCTTCGTTATTTTCCCGCACGACCACATAATCTATGTCTTCAGGCCCCTTATCTTTTATCGGAGTCCACACGCCCGGATAAAGTTTCACGGGGCGCAGATTGATATACTGCTGGAGTTCAAATCTCATTTTCAGAAGAAGCCCTTTTTCAAGAATTCCCGGTTTTACTTTCGGGTGCCCCACCGCGCCGAGATATATAACGTCAAATTTTTTCAGTATTTCTATTCCGTCGTCAGGCATCATTTTGCCCGTCTTCATATACCTCTCGCCGCCCCAGTCCAGCATTTCGGTCTCATATTCAAAACCGAATTTTTTTGAAGCCGCCGCAAGAACTTTCAGCCCCTCCGCGACAACTTCAGGACCCGTTCCGTCTCCGCCTATCACAGCAATCTTGTGTTTTTTCATCTCACTTTCTCCTTTTAACAGCATAGTTAAGAAGACCGCCGGCGGCCACAATTTTCTTGATAAATTCCGGCACGGGCTTCACCGTATAAACTTTTTTCGTGCGCGCGTTGACTATTTCGCCCTTGCCCATATTAACGGTGATTTCGTCGCCCTGACGGGTGTCCTTTTTTATATCGCACACAAAAACCATAAGCCCTATGTTTATGCAGTTGCGGAAAAAAATACGCGCGAATGATTTTGCTATCACAGCCGAGATGCCTGAAGCTTTGATGGCTATGGGGGCATGCTCCCTGGAAGAGCCGCAGCCGAAGTTGTCGCCGGCGACAATAATATCACCGCTCTTCACTTTCTTTCTAAAATCTTTATCAAGGTCTTCCATGCAGTGAGCGGCGAGCTCCACGGCATTGTCCGTCGTTAAAAATCTCGCCGGAATTATCACATCCGTGTCCACGGAATCCCCGACGACGTAAGCGTGCCCTTTGATAATATTTTTCATAATTTTCTCCGTATTTTTACCCGCAACCTTACAATTTCACAACTGTTCGGGCGAGATTATGCGCCCCTTGAGCGCCGAAGCGGCAGCCGTGTAAGGCGATGACAAATAAACCTTGGAGGTAACAGCGCCCATTCTGCCGACAAAATTTCTGTTTGTTGTTGATATCGCGGTTTCCCCTCCGGCGAGAATTCCCATGTGTCCGCCCAGGCACGGCCCGCAGGTGGGCGGGGCTATAACGCATCCCGCCTTCAGAAATGTTTCTATGTATCCCGCCTTCAGAGCCTGGGCGTAAACATTCTGGCTTCCGGGAAGAATTATGCAGCGCAATCCGGCGCTTACTTTTTTACCTTTCATTATTTTCGCCGCAGCCGCGAAATCGCTGAGCCTGCCGTTTGTGCAGGAGCCTATAACCGCCTGATCTATTTTCACATGATTCATTTTTTCCGCGGCCTGCACTTTATCCGGTAAATGCGGCGCCGCGACCAGCGGCTTGACGGCACTTATGTCCATGGGGATAATCTCCGACGATGCGCCGTCTTTGAAAACGCGGGCTTTTCTTCCCGGGCGTCCTTCAACATACTCCGATGTCTTTTTGTCTGGAACGACGAAACCGGCTTTTCCTCCGGCCTCTATGGCCATGTTGCACATTGTAAAACGCTCGTCCATTGAGAGCGAGCTTATAACCGGCCCTGAAAATTTCATGGCTTTATAATTGGCGCCGTTCACGCCGATTTTGCCTATAGTCAGAAGTATAAGGTCTTTACCCGTTATAAATTTACCTTTTTTACCGGTGTAAACAAAGTCCATGACCTCAGGAACCTTAAACCAGATTTTTCCCGTGAGCATCGCGAAAGCAGCGTCGGTGGAACCCACCCCCGTGGAAAAAGCGCCTATCGCCCCGTATGTGCAGGTGTGCGAATCGGCGCCTATGACGACATCTCCGGGTTTTACAATTCCCTTCTCGGGAAGAATGACATGCTCAACGCCGCCGTCGCCTATTTCAAAAAATTTTATTTTATGCTTCCTCGCGAAATCCCTGAGGAATTTCACGTTTTCCGCGGATTTTATGTCTTTGTTCGGCGTAAAATGGTCGCACACGATTACCACGGCATCCGGGTTTTTAACTTTTTTACCTCTTTTCAAAAATTCTTTTACAGCCAAAGGCCCTGTCACATCATTCATTAAAACGACATCACAGCGCGCTTCAATATAATCTCCCGCGGAAACGCTTTTCCGCGACGAGGACGCGGCCAGAATATTTTCAACGTAATTCATACTTTTACCTTTTTTAAACATTTTTGCATTTCCAGTTTATTGAGCGCGGAAAGGTAAGCCAGAATAGAGGCCTCTATTATATCGGTGGAGGAAGAAACCCCCGCGAACACTTTTTTGCCGAAAGCCGCTGTGAGCCGCACTTCCCCCTGCGCGTCTTTGCCGACGGTAATGGACTTCACGGAATAATCCGTAAGTTTACCCTCCCTGCCGCTGACAGTTTCCACCGCCTTGAGCACGCTGTCAACGGGGCCGTCTCCGGAGGCTGAACCCGTAAAAGTTTTACCGCCTTTTTTAAGCGTGACAACGCCTTTTGAACCGGAAGGTGTGGTGTGCACCTCAAAATTTTTCAGCTCAAATCCATCTCTTTTACCCATATCTTTCTCAATGAGAGCGATTATATCCTCGTCATAAATTTTTTTCTTTTTGTCGGCCAGCTTTTTAAAATCTGTGAATAGCCCGTTCAGTTTGTCTTTCTCAACTTGAAAACCAAGCTCGTTCAGTTTTTTATCCAGAGCCGCGCGGCCCGAATGTTTTCCGAGCACAAACTGAGTACCCGATATCCCCACATCTTCCGGCCTCATTATTTCATAAGTCTGAGCTTTTTTGAGCATCCCGTCCTGATGAATTCCGGCTTCGTGAGCGAAAGCGTTGGCGCCGACGACGGCTTTGTTCGGCTGAACAACTATACCCGTCATATGCGACACCATTCCCGACACACGGGCTATGGCGCGCGTGTTGACGCGGGTTTTCATTTGGGGGAAACGCACATTGAGGGCCATGACTATTTCCTCCAGCGCCGCGTTGCCAGCCCTCTCGCCCAGGCCGTTCACCGTACATTCCACCTGCCTGGCGCCCGCGAGAACAGCCGATAGAGAATTAGCCGTGGCCAACCCCAGGTCGTTGTGGCAGTGCACCGAAAAAACGGCTTTGTGCGAATTTTTCACATTTTCAAGCAGATAACTTATAAGTTTGCCCATTTCCTCGGGATAGCTGTAACCTACGGTATCGGGTATGTTTATTATACCGGCTCCGGCGGAAATGACTTTTTCCACTATTTCACAGAGAAATTTTTTGTCGCTTCGGGTGGCGTCTTCGCAGGAGAATTCCACCTCGTCGCAATATTGGCGCGAGAGCTTGACCGCACGAACGGCGCTGGCAATGACGTCTGACTTTGACATTCTTAACTTATATTTCATATGCACCGGAGATGTGGCGATAAAAGTGTGTATGCGCTTATGCCGCGCTTTGGAAAGCGCTCCCGCGGCTGCTGCTATATCTTTCTCCATGGCGCGGGCGAGCGAACAGACGGTGACGTCTTTCATCACGCTTGAAATTCTTTCTATACTTTTAAAATCGTCGGGAGAGGATATGGCGAAACCGGCCTCAATAACGTCCACTTTCATTTTCTCCAGCTCACGCGCTATTATGAGTTTTTGAGGGCTTGAGAGCGACGCTCCGGGAGACTGTTCTCCGTCGCGCAGAGTCGTGTCAAATATTGTCACATTTTTTTTCATTTTAATTGATCCCTTCTCATGCGGACGGTCCTTATCGCGAGATCCACCAGGCCGTAGAG
>VMTI01000250.1 GCA_013791675.1 bacterium
CCTGTCACTAATCCGCGGCTTATTTCTTCGCGGTCTTGTAAACTCAATCTTTGATAATAACAATTCCTCACAGCAATTCCCCCTTTCTTTTATTTTACTTTTTCTCTGTGAGTGTTGCATTAGATTCCTGAGACCGCCCTAATTATAAATTCCTAATCAATCTTTTCAAACTCATCCTTCCCCACTCCGCAAACCGGGCAAACCCAGTCATCCGGCAAATCCTCAAAAGATGTGCCCGGCTCTATGCCGGAATCAGAATCACCTTTTTCGGGGTCATACACATAATTGCAAACCGTGCATTTGTACTTTGGCATCTTTTTTTCCTCCTTCAATTCTATTTTTTCATCTTTAATAAATGTCGGCGCGGTGGATGGGGATTTACCGTTTTTCACCTGATGATAATAAGCGTAAGTCATCGGCTCACCTTCCTTCACCGTCTGCGCGTCAACAATTTCTCCTATAAAAACAGTATGTGTCCCCGCGTCCGCGCTTCCCTTTATTTTACATTCCAAATAAGCCAAACAGTTCTGGGTAACAACAGGCGCGCCGGTTATCCCTATTTTATATTCAATGTCCGCGAATTTATCCAGCTCCCTGCCGGACTTAAAACCAAAATGCCCGATAAATTTTACAGGCGTATCCTGCTCTAAAATAGATACGGTAAAAACACCGCTTTTTTGAATAAATTCATGTGTCAGATTCTGCTTGTTTATACACACGGCAAATTGGGGAGGTTCCGCGGTCACCTGAAAAGCGGTGTTGGCGATCTGCCCGTTATATTTATCCGCGCCTCCTGAACTTACCACATACATTCCATAACTGATTTTGAAAAAAGCTTTTTTATCCATACTCATAAAATGCCTCCTATTTCCCGGTTTAATATACTTGAACCCAGCGTATTTTTAGAAAGGCGAATTGACCGAAAAGGAGAAAGTTTCCAGATATTCATCATAGGAAAGCAGCGGGTATTCCTTCTGCCATGAAATATCAACATTAACTTTGTCCTGATACCAGCCTATGCCGGCCGAGTATCCTGTCTTATTGTTATCGCTGAGATCCTCGCCGAATATTCCCCCTCTCAGATAAATAATATCAGCTAAGCTCTGTTCCAGCCCGGCATGAAATATCTTTACGGTTTTTTTACCGTCCGCCTCTCTGGCTCTGCTGTATTTACGATTTTCGGATTCGGCGGATACCGTCAAAAGATGGCTTAGTTTCACCCTCGCTCCGGTGCGGGCGATGACGGGGGGCTTATCCGCATCGTATCCGCCCCATGATATGGAAGACGGGGAATTAAAAAGAGAAGTCGCAAAAGTGATATTGGGATGAGCGCGATAAGTAAGCCCCCAGTCAATCCCGTAACCATTGGCATCTGAAATTTTTGCCGCCGCGCCATCGGTGACACCCATATAACCCGAAAAATAATTTATGTTCATGCCAAAATTAACGGCGCCGCTTACGTTGTTGGAAAAAGACATTGTGAATTTGTTGACTTTCACCTCAACGGATGAACCGGCGGTGCCGATGGAAATCATATTGGAAAGAGGCTGCCACGCTATCGCCATACCGCCTCCCCTGAAACCAAGAAAAGTGAGGCTTCTGCCACTGAGAATATCGTATTGCCCTGACAACTCCTTGGGCGTCTGCCGCACCTTAAGGGAAATAAGGCTCATATTGTCCCCCCCGAAAAGTCCGGCGGGGTTAAAATACACAGCGGAAGCGTCTCTTGTTGAACACAGGCCGGCTCCACCCATAGCCAGACTTCTCACGCTCGGATTATATCCGTCGTAAGCGTTATACGGGAATAAGTCAGGCAGTTGTTCGGCCGCTGAAAAAGAGCTTAACAGAAGAAATAAAATCAGCGCGAAGGAACTCCGGAAAAGAGTAAAAAAAAATTTCGTCATAATTCAGTTTACTTTGCACTCTTTCAGTTTCTTCAAATTAGGAATTTCAATTGCGCCTTTTTTAAGAATTAGTAAACCTTCTTTCTTTAAAATCTGCAGTGTGCGGTTCACCACTTCCCTCGCGGAACCTACGAGTTCGGCAAGCTCTTGCTGTGTCAGCACCAGCCTGCGGCGATTATGTTTTTGAGCGTTTCCCGAGGAAGCGAGCATCACAAGCGCCTTGACCGTGCGCTTGGGCACACTCTGATAAAACAGCACCTCTATGTGATTATTGGTGTTTCTCAAGCGCGAGCACAGGCTCGCGAGAACCGCCATGGCGGTGGAAGGGTTATCTTTCAGCAGCCGCTTAAAATGCTCGGCTTCAAGCCTGAGCACTTTTACAGGGCCTAACGCTTTTGCCGAGGCGCACCGGGCACCGGGAGATATTATGGCCATTTCGCCGAACAATTCCCCCTCCTGAACAATAGCCAGAGATTTCACTTTTCCGTCATCGGATGTCTTATATATCATCACTCTGCCCTTCACCGCGAAATAGACATGCCGCACGGGGGAATCTTCAGTTAATATAACTTCTCTGTTTTTGTATCTGACAAAAGTCCCCTGCTCAAAAACGGTTTGTAACTCTGATTCGTCAATGTCCCTGAAAACGTCAAGTTTCCTCAATATCTCTATTTTTTTATTCACTATATTCTCAGCTCCTAATTTTTTATTTTACCGCTGTTTTCTACACGTGTACAGTTTACCATAATAAAATTTTAAGTCAATAACCTATTCTTTGAGCAGGCTGCGAAGTTAGGAAGCGCCGGAGGGTCAACCCCCTATCGCAAAATGTCTCAAATTTTGCAGAACATAATTATGAAAAATAGTACCGGAGCAGATTTATGCCGCGATTTTCGAAAATACTGTTTATTCCATAGTTATAATAGGGCTGGAAGGAAATATTTTAAATTGGAATAAAGGCGCGGAGATTTTATATGGCTACGGATATAATGACTGAAAAGAAAAATGAAATAGGAGTTGTATCTTATGGGGAAAATAGACGACTAAGGAATATAAAAATTTAAAGGAACATTCGCGAAAACTGGAAATTATTAAAAAATCCGCGGATGAAGCCAGTGAATTAACTGAGAGCATCATCAACACCGTACGCGAACCTTTGATAGTTCTGGACCATGATTTGAAAGTAGTTTCGGCCAGCCGTTCCTTCTACGAAGTCTTCAGGGTAAAACCGGAAGCTTTTCTCTGATCGCCTGGGCATTGCCCTGGCTCAGGCCCGGAGAAATAAAAAAGAAGTAGGAATAGCGATGCTTGATCTCGACAAATTTAAGGAAGTTAATGACATATATGGCCATGATGCGGGTGATCTTCTCCTTAAAAGCGGTGGCAGAGCGTCTAAGCTCAGAGCTTAGAAAGGGTGATACCGTCGCGCGTTTTGGCGGCGACGAGTTTTTGCTGATTCTCCCTGACCTGGAGGTAATAAAAAATTCTATCCATATCGCACAGAAGATAATAGACAGTTTTCGGGCACCCTTCTTCATTGACACCCATCAACTCGTCGTCACAATGAGTATCGGCATCGCTATCTATCCTGAAGATGGAATATGTGAAGGGGGCCTGCTGAAAAATGCCGATAGTGCCATGTATCAAGCCAAGCATGCGGGACGGAACTGCTACCGGCTCATAATGAGGACTAAAGCAAAATCTGCCTCACCTGAAATCTGCCCTTAGAAGTTCCCGAAAATTAGTCTGTTTTGTTTTCGTAAATTGCTTCTAATCAGGTGGCTGCCTAAAAATGATATCTGATACCAAGTCCTGAATTTATATCAAAATCTGAATCCGGCGCTATCACAAATATAGGAACAATTTCGAGAAAAATATCAACCTTGCCGCCTGCAAAGATATAGTCAAGTCCTACCGGAATACGAACACCGAGCCTAAAATCGTCAGAATCATTCAATCTATCGTCTCTATCGTTTATAATTCTAACTTTTCCTCCAATGCCGTAGTAAAAGGGAAGTTTCCCTTCCTCTACCGTGATCAGATTGAAATTATGAATAAGATAATCAGCATGTAAATATAGATTATCATTATCATTCCTCCCTGTTGACCATGCTAACGCGCCATCAATCGCCGTATTGGGTCCGGTCCACAACTTAGCGCTTAATCCCGTGGGCTCGCCTAAAATAACACCCAATTCAAAATCCCCGGTCTGCGCTGATGCATTACCGAAAAGCAATACTGCGACCAAACTTGCAAATACAATTAACTTTCTCATAATTTTACTCTCCCTGTTCCTTTTTCTAAATAAAATGTTCTTTATCACAGTAGTGATCTAGCGCTGTATGTCTTCAAAAACAATTGGACACTTCGCGCCTAAAAACAAGAGACACTTTCCAACATTCTCCGTCATCTTACAAACTCCATTCCCATATTGTAAATACGCCGCTGCCTAAGGGTTTCTTCCTTATTTCTCATTCTCGCCGTTCGTGTGCTTCATGCCCTGTGGTAGTGCAAATTTGAAAACGAATAAAAAAAGGTGCATACTTCCAATAGAGTAAAAAAGGAGGCATACCCCATGAAAAATGTTATTATTGACTTATGTTTTTGATAAAAGTGAAAGATTTTGATTTCGGAAAGATTTTTAATTCCGGGCTTTTTTATTTTTTTTACGGCGCCGGACAGGAACGTAAAATTATTGCCGGTAAAAAAATTATAAAGCTGCGTTTTAAACAAATCCGGAACCTACTGCATATACACTGCTCCGATGGCGCCGGCGCGGCGGCTGCGTCCGAAGGAGCCGTAGGCTCGGCAGAATGCGCGCTTAGCGAAAATGAAAAAAAATTAATAAGAAACCGCCTGCGGTATTGCTTCGGTCTGGACGAAGATATGAGCGATTTTTATTCTCTTTGCGGGCGTGACCGCGTTCTTAAAAAATTTCTTCCGCTCATAAAAGGCACAAGGATAATTTCGGCTTATTCCGATTTTGAAGCTCTTGTCGGGGCGATTGTTTCGCAAAATAACTCCTACATGCATTACCGGAGGCAGATGTCAGCTCTTTACAAAGAACTAAATTTCCGGAGTGAAAATTATCTCGGGAATCTGGAACAATTCAGGTTGGGTTATAAAAGCGAGTATCTTCAAAATCTCGCTGCCGGATACGGAAAAATTCCACTCGCGGAAATAAAAGGAATAGGCGCGTACTCTCTTAATCTTTTTGAGATATTTCAAAAAAGAAATTACGGCGCCTTTTATATTGACTGCCTTCTCGTAAAAATAATGAGTAAAGAATACGGGGTAAATTCGGCGCTGGATGATGCCTCAAAAAAACTGTGGGGCGAATGGCGCGGGCTGGCGCTGGCGTATCTTCAGCGTTTTTTTGAACAAAAACCGCAAAACAAATAAACTGCGCATCGTTTACAATACAGTCAAAAAATATTAGAATCGGGTAATTATGAAAAAATCGGCTTACGCACTTTTAATCTGTATTGTTTTCGGCGCCGCTCTGAGCGTGGCAATCAGTTCATGCCACCGGCGCTTTTCGGGATCAATCGCGAAAAATACGGTCTGGAAAGGCGTAGTGAAACTCACCGGAGACGTCGTGGTGGAAAGAACGGCAACGCTGTCGGTTGAGGCGGGCACCCGCATTTATTACGCGGGCAAAGCCGACAGGCAGGTGCGTTATATCAGAGAAGAAGCCGCGGGAGCGTTTAATATTCTCCAGAACGATAAAATAGAAATACTTGTTGAGGGAAAGCTTAACATCCTCGGCAAATCCGCAAAGCCGGTCAAGTTTATGAAATCGCCCGCTTTCGGCGGCATTGTTTTTCTCGGCAATAACCCGTCGGAAATTTCTTTCGCTGAATTTACCGGCGGAGATGTGCCTATCAGAGTTTACGGCGGCAACAATCTTAAAATGTCGGACACTATTATACGCGACGCCGCGCTCGCAGGCATAGGATATTGGGATCTTGCCGGCGGGAAAATAACAAACTGTGTTTTTAAGAATTGTCACAACGCCATAGGAGTTGCGGATTTCGCCGAGCCCGAAATATCCAGCTCATCGATATTTTTTTCCAAAATGGCGGGTATATTCTGCGAGGGAAATTCCGCGCCCGTCATCGCAAACTGCAAAATAGAAGGCAATAACGCCGGCATAGCCGTCGGAGGTATTGCCAGGCCCGAAATACGCTCGTGTTCTATTTCAGGCAACGGCGCCGGAATATCGCTTTGGGCGAAGTCTTCGACTTTAATTGACGGATGCAGAATAATGAAAAACGTCAGCGGCGTTCTTTTCCAGGACGAAAGCGAGGGTAAAATAAAAGGCAGCGTTCTGCGCTCTAACGGATGCGGGGTCTCGGCAACCGGCACCGCGCGGCCTTCAATAGAAGACAATGTTTTCACGGGTAATGATGTGGCCGTTATTCTGCGCGATAATTCTCTCAGCTCCATAGATAATAATACCATAACCGGGAAAGAGGGAATAAAAATATCGGAGCTGTCCCGCGCCCGCATAATAGGCAACAGTTTCAGCGATTGCGAAACAGCGGTTAAACTTATGAACCGGTCCCAGGCGGTTTTAAAATCCAACAGCATGTCTTCGGTTCAAAACGCTTTAGTTGATGAACGCGTGAAATGAAAATTGGAATTTTCGCCAACACAGGCAGAGAAAAAGTCAGAAAAAATCTCATTGTACTGAAAAAACTTCTGAAAAAAGCCGGAATAAGCGTATCGCCCGCGGACTTTGACACGGCTTTTGTACTCGGCGGCGACGGCTGGTTTTTAAAAACGCTCCGCGAAGTTTACTCAAAAAAAGTGTCCGTCTATTTTTTCCCTATGGGCGAGAACACTTACCACCGAGGTTTTAAAATCGGCGAAGTGCCCGGAATAATAAAAGGTGCGCTGAAAACGGTGAAATACCGCCCGCCTTATCTGCAATCATCAATGACGGCTTTTAACGACATTGTTATAAAAACAGGAAAAGTCGCGCGCACAATGAAATATAAAGTGACAGCGGGGAAAAAAACAATAATCTCGGAAGGTGACGGGGTCATTGTGGCCACACCAATAGGGTCCACCGCATACAGTCTGGCGGCAGGCGGGAAAGCTTTGGGCCTTGAATCAAAAAAAACGGCGGTGACGCCTCTTGTGACTTTTCGCGGCAGCAGCAAAAGCGAAACCGTCAGTCAAAGCTGCGGCATAGTCGTAGACATACTGGATAAACAGGGCGATGTGTGGGAAATAGCCGACGGCTGTCTCATCAAGCCCGCGTCACGGACAACAAGAATAACTCAAAAAAAAGCCGTTTGCCGCGTAGTATTTCCGGAATCAAAAAGACAGGGGGGAAAAAAATGATAACAAGAGCCAATGTGCAGGACGCGAAACAGGTTTATGAAATAATAAGGAAACACGCGGCGAAAAGCGTTGTTTTACCCAGGCCGCTCGCCTCCATATATGAGCATATCAGAGAATTTTTTGTTTACCGCATAAAAGACAGGATACTCGGCATTGTCGCGCTGCACATTGTCTGGGAAGATATGGCCGAGGTCCGCTCACTTGTTGTTGACTCCCGCCACAGAAAAAAGGGAATAGGCCGAAAACTGATTCAGCAAACGCTTGAAGAGGCGGCAAAACTCAATGTGCCCAATGTTTTCGCCCTAACCCGCGAAGAAGCTTTTTTCAAAAAAGCCGGCTTTAAAAGAATAACCAAAGACAAACTGCCGCAGAAAGTGTGGAATGACTGTATAAATTGCCCCTTGTTTCCGGATTGTGATGAAGTGCCGGTTATATTCAATCTGAAAAAACAGAAATTAAAGAAAAGCTGAAATCCTCAGCCGGAAGCCGCGATTTTTATTCGTAAGCTTTACGGCTTATATCAATAGCGAGCTGTTTGCATGCCAGTTCCACGGCGGTATCCGTCACGGCTTTTCTGTCAATTTTTCTTCCCAGTTTCGCGAACCAGAAAGCAACCCAGTTTCGTTGTTTTACAAAAGCGTCCGCGCCCGCAGACGCGAGCAGTTCTCCCGTTTCAGTGTTGACAAGCCTGGCGTTCATGCTTACAGTTGTTTTTTCTCCCTCCGTCCACATTATAAATATGCTCTGCTTGCTATGGGTATATTTAACGGAAGAAAGTTCTCCTAAAAGAACAGCGTCGGCGCCGAGCAATTTTCCTATTTCCTTCATCTTTCCGCTGTCAATAAGTCCGGTCATGCCGAGATTCAATTCTTCCATAACTGATTCCAGCCGTTTTCTTTCTATAATCCTGAATTTATTCGTATTTTCAAGCTCATTTACAAGGCGGGCGTAAACAGGCTTTACAAGCGCGTCGTTTTCAGGGTCTCCTCCGGCATTTTCGAAATTCATGACCGCGATGAGAAGCCGCTGATCGCGCGGTATCTGCAATCGGATAACGGGTTCAATTACACGGCTTACGGAATAACAGCCCGCCAGAAAAACCAGGACTGAAAAAATAATATACTTTTTGTTCATAATGCTTAACCCTCCGCTTAAAAATTAGCAAAGCCGCAAAACTTTGTAAAGACTCCGCTTATGCCTGCGTGATTGCTTATGGCAAAATTACAGATATTTTATAGAATTAACTTTAGAATATTTTTTATCAGGGAGGAAAAATGAGAATAGATAAATTGACTTTGAAAGCACGGGAAGCGGTTGAGGATATGCAGGAGATTGCGCGGGGCATGGAGCATCAGCGCCTTGACGGCGAGCATCTGCTTCTTTCTCTATTAAGTCAGGAAGATGGAATAGCCCCGGCGTTGATTGAGAGCGCCGGAGGAAATCCCGGAGAAATAGTCCGCGAGCTGAAAACGGCGCTTTCCGCTCAGGCGAAAGTTTCGGGCGGCGGCAATCCCTATATGAGTCCCGGACTTGAAAAAATTTTCTCAAACGCTTTTGAGGAAGCAAAAAAAATAAAAGATGAATATGTTTCGGTTGAACATCTGCTTCTTGCAGAGATTTCCTCCGCAGGAACGGCCGGGGAAATTCTGAAAAAACACGGAATTTCGCAAAAATCTCTTTTGAAAGCAATGACAGATATAAGAGGTGGAAGCTCCGTGACAGACCCCGATCCGGAAAGCAAATACAAATCACTTGAAAAATACGCCCAGGACCTGACGGCTCTCGCGCGAGCGGGCAAATTAGACCCCGTTATAGGGCGAGACGATGAAATAAGAAGAATAATTCAGGTGCTCTCTCGCCGCAAAAAAAACAATCCCGTTCTCATCGGCGATCCGGGTGTGGGAAAAACAGCCATAGCCGAGGGCCTCGCCGAGAGAATAGTGAAAGGGGATGTGCCCGACACACTGAAAAATAAAAAAGTGCTGTCTCTTGATATAGGCGCGATGCTGGCAGGCGCGAAATTCCGCGGTGAATTTGAGGAAAGATTCAAAGCGGTGCTCAAGGAAATTAACTCGGCGTCCGGGCAGATAATACTTTTTATTGACGAGCTCCACACAATTGTCGGAGCCGGAGGCGCGGAAGGCGCTGTGGACGCCTCCAATATGCTGAAACCCGCGCTTGCCAGGGGCGAACTGCACTGCGTGGGAGCTACAACTCTGGATGAATACAGAAAATACATAGAAAAGGATCCGGCTCTGGAACGGCGTTTCCAGCAAATTTTTATAAAAGAACCCGATGCGCAGGATACCATAGCCATACTCCGCGGGCTGAAAGAAAAATACGAAATTTTTCACGGCATAAAAATAAAAGATTCCGCGCTTGTCGCCGCGGCAACGCTTTCCGACAGATATATTTCCGACAGGTTTCTGCCGGATAAAGCCATAGACCTTGTGGACGAGGCGGCGTCAAAACTTCATATAGAAATAGACAGCATGCCCAGCGAAATAGACGAGATAGAAAGAAGGGTGCGCCAGCTTGAGATAGAAAAAGCCGCGTTAAGAAAAGAAAAGGATGACGGAAGCGCCCAGAGGCTTAAAAAAATAGAGAGGGAACTTGCCGATCTTAATGAGAAAAACGAAACGCTCAAAGCGCACTGGAAACTTGAAAGAGATTCTATAAAAAATATACATTCTTTCAAGGACGGCATAGAAAAAGCTAAAGCCGGGCAGGCCCGCGCAGAACGCGAAGGAAATCTTGAGAAAGCGGCGGAGCTCAAATACGGAACAATAGTGGAGTTAAGAAAAAATATTGAAGAAGAGACCAACAAACTCTCTAAAATTCAGTCATCCTGTAAGCTTCTCAAAGAGGAAGTTGATGAAGAAGACATCGCCGAAGTCGTGTCCCGGTGGACGGGGATTCCCGTTTCAAAAATGCTTGCCAGTGAAATGAAAAAGCTGGTGGTCATGGACGAAGAGCTCAAAAAAAGAGTTGTGGGGCAGGATGAAGCCGTGCGCCTTGTCAGCGACGCCGTGCGGCGCTCCCGGGCGGGCCTTCAGGATGAAACCCGGCCTATGGGCTCCTTTATTTTTCTGGGGCCCACGGGTGTCGGGAAAACGGAGTTAGCCAGAACTCTCGCGGAATTTCTGTTTAATGACGAGAGGGCAATGGTGCGGATAGATATGAGCGAATATATGGAAAAGCATTCCGTTTCCCGTCTTGTGGGAGCGCCTCCAGGATATGTGGGATACGATGAAGGCGGACAACTGACCGAAGCCGTGCGCCGGCGGCCGTATTCGGTGATACTTTTTGATGAGATTGAAAAGGCGCATCCGGATGTCTTTAATATGCTGCTTCAGATTCTTGACGACGGGCGCCTGACCGACAGCCAGGGGCGCACCGTTAATTTCAAAAACACAATAATCATAATGACTTCCAACATCGGCAGCGAATATTTTGCGGAAAAAAATTACAATGAAAAACTTGTAATGGAAGCTCTGCGGAAGAAATTCCGGCCGGAATTTCTTAACAGGCTTGACGAGATAATAAATTTCTCGCCGCTCTCAAAAGAAAACATAAAAGACATAGTTGAAATACAGACAAAAAAACTTGTGAAAAGATTAGCGGAAAAAAACATGGAAGTTAATCTCACCTCCACGGCGAAAGAATATCTCGCCCGTGAGGGCTATGACCCCGATTACGGGGCAAGGCCGCTCAAGAGATTTATACAGAGAAATATTCTCAATCCTTTGGCAGGCAAAATACTGGCGGGAGAATTCAGCGCAGGTGATAAAATCGTAGTAGATACTTCTAAAGGATCCGGAGCGGCCGGCCTCAGCTTTAGAAAAAAATAAATCCGGCGGATTTATTCCGGCAGAGAGCCGCGGGCGGATATTTCTGTCAAAAAATCATACGAAATATTGTTTTCTGTGTGTAAATATGATAAAAATGTTCTTTACCCTATCGGGCACGAAGGGTAGACG
>VMTI01000019.1 GCA_013791675.1 bacterium
CCGAGCTTGGTGGAAATAATAATTTTTTTTCTGATTTTGTTCGCGGCAATAAATTCGCCCACAATTTTTTCCGAGCGGCCGAATCCGTAAAATGGAGCGGTGTCAAAAAGATTTACCCCCGCGCGGAAAGCCGCGTCCATTACCGCCAGCGACAAATCGTCGTTTTGACTGCCCCACCATTTTCCGCCGCCAAACACCCATGTTCCAAGGCCGAACGCCGAAACTTTCTCCGCTATATTCGTGAATTTTCTGTAAATCATTATACGGAATTATAACCGATATTTGTAAAAGTGACAAATTCCCCTTTTTGTAAATGTTGCATCCGCCGTGGCGGAAGGGGTGGCTCGCCTTACGGCGAGACGGGGTATTTAGTATCGCCGTGTGAGACGGCAAAGTTTTTTCAGCCGCGCCGCTTTATTAAAAGGAATTTCGTCTTCTCCCATGCGCCATTTCCAGTTGCCCCGCCATGTGCCGGGCATATTAAAGCGCGCTTTGCTTCCAAGGCTGAGAATGTCCTGCATGGGAAACAAAGCGAATGCCGCCTTTGAGCGCATGGCAAATTCCATCATCTGTGAATTTATGTCCGTCACTTCACCTAAATTTTTGCGGACAATCCGTTTGCGGTAATCGCTGATGGATGAATACCAGCCAAGAAGAGTGTCGTTGTCGTGGGTGCCGGTATAAACCACGCAGTTACGCTCATAATTAGCCGGAAGAAAGTGATTTTTCGGTCCCCCCGAAAAAGCGAACTGAAGTATTTTCATTCCGGGAAAGCCCAGCTTCATCCTGAATTTTTTTACGGGTTTCGGAATGTAACCGAGGTCTTCCGCTATAACGGGCGTGAAATTAAAAGTTTTTTTTAGTTCCGCGAAAAGCTCCAGCCCCGGCACTCTCGCCCATTTACCGCTTTTTGCCGTTTTTCTTCCGGCGGGTATTTTCCAGTAGGAATAGAAACCTCTGAAATGATCTATTCTGACAAAGTCAAACATTTGAAAAGCAAGGCCGAGGCGCTGTTTCCACCAGACAAAACCCTTTTTTTTCATAGTTTTCCATTTATAAATAGGATTGCCCCATGTCTGGCCGTTTTTGCTGAAATAGTCCGGCGGCACGCCGGAGATAAACTCCGGTTTTCCGCTTTTTTTCAGAAGAAAAAGTTCTCTTTGCGCCCACACATCCGCTGAATCGCGGGAAACGAACATCGGCATATCGCCTATGATTTTTATTCCTTTTTTTTGCGCGTATCCGCGCAGATCTTCCCACTGCCGGAAAAAAACCCATTGAATAAATTTATGACGCGTAATGCGGCGTACATTATTTTTGCGCATGCGGGACATGTCTTCAGAACATTTCATCCTCAGACCCGCGGGCCACTTGGTCCATGGGCTTCCGTATTTTTCCGTAAGCGTCATAAAATCGCAGTAATCGTCCAGCCATGCGGAATTTTTTCCGCAGAAGTCCTCAAAATCTTTGTCCGGCTTGAAATTCTCAAAAGCTTCTTTGAGGACTTTCTTTTTAAATGAGATAGCCCTGCGGTACAAAAGTTTGTTTTGAGGAAAATTGGGAAGCACCGGCTTTTTCCGCAAAAGTTTTTTTTCAAGAAGTCCGTCAACGCTTATCAGCAGAGGATTTCCCGCGCACGAGGAAACGCAGTCATAGGGCGAATCAAAGGCGCTCTGCTGAAGAGGCAGCACCTGCCACAGGCTCATTCCGGCAGACGCTAAAAAATCAATAAAATGCCGGGCGCCGGGGCCGAAATCTCCAGCGCCGTAAGGCGATGGAATAGCGGTAGGGTGAAGAATAATTCCGCCGGATCTGGTAAGTTTTATTTCACCCTCCTTCGGCTGTAAAAAGTCAACTTCTGTCGGCGGCGCTTGCGCGGGACGACGGGGTAAACGGCCTGTGATAATTTCAGGAAAATAGTTTGTTCCAATATTATCAGAATATTTGGCGGAGTAATTTAAAAAGCAGAAATGAAAAAATTGCCGCTGACGTAGGCGCCGCTACCCACCCGATAACAATTCGCATGACCTGAGCGCGGCTAACTGCATTAATTCCTCTGACAATCCCTATACCGACAACCGCTCCGACGATAGATTGGCTTGTGGAGACAGGAATTCCCAGCATCGAAAATAAATGCACGCCGAAACCCGCGGCGACCTGAGCGGCAAAAGCTCCGGGTATATCCAATACCGCAATATTTTTTCCGACAGTTTCAGTGACGCCTTTTCCGAACATCAATGCGCCCGCGGCGAGAGCCAAACCGCCCATAACAGCTAACCATATCCCTTTATCCGGAAATTTGTTCAGCAGGGGGCCGATCGCATTGCCGACATCATTGGCTCCCAGAGAATAGGAAACATAACAGGCGGATAGAATAGTAGCTGTTGAAAGAGTCCTGTTCACTAAAGTAGTTTTTCTCATTTTTCGCAGAAATTTGAGAAGTAAGGCGTATAAACCAAACGACAGAGCCATTGTAAGCACAGGGCACAGTATCCAGCACAGTAAAATTTTTCCGAGCACCGGCCATTTTATGAATTCCGAGCCAATGCCGAGGTAACTGACACCAACCCCAAGAACGCCCCCGACAATAGATTGAGAAGTTGAAACCGGAAGCTTAAAAAAAGTTGAGAGAGTGACAAAAAAGCCGGCGGATATTAAAGCGACAAAAATCGCTAAATCCGAGAGGTTCGTCTGAATAATTCCCTTGCCGATAGTCTTCATTACTTGGTGACCCTGAAGAACCGCTCCGATTGTGACAAATATTGCCATAAGCATGACCGCTTTTTTATAACTAATTATTCCGGAACCCACCGAGGTGCCGATACAATTGGCGGCATCATTGGCTCCGATATTCATACCGACATAAAAACCCGCTAATAAAAGTATTACGATAATGAGCATTTGAAAAACCTAAAAAGCGTTTTTAACAGTTATAACTTCCAGAGAATCAGCCGCGTCCTCACAGACATCGGAAATTTCAGAAATGTGCCAAACTAACTCCCGCAAATGCATTTTATTGGCCAGAGGTAATTTACCGCCAAATATGACTTTAGTCGTTTTCCACTCGTCTGCATCCACTTCTTCTTCAAGAACGTTCACTTTCTTGCATTGTTCCTGGAGAACACTTAAATCTCCGAACAAATTATCGATAGCTTCTTTCAGGGGCTTAAAGCAATCCACGGAATCTCTCGCCAGTTTCATGACGCTTTCTTTGAATTCTTCAGGAATTTCAGGTTTTTGAGAAATCAAAAAATCCGCACAGGACTCAGCGTGATCCGCGATTTTGTCTACATTGCCGACAAGAAGGATTAAACCCTCTCTGTTAATAGGCATAAAAGCGCCTTTGTACAACAGTTGTATAATTTTCCTCCGGCTGCAGTCCGCGTCTGATTCTGTAAGATGGACTTGATACGAAATTTCTTTTGCCGCAGCCATGTCGCCCTTAACATATGCCTCAATTGTCTCGTAAAACTCTTCAACGCACTTCCCTACTTTAATGACATGCTCAGAAATTGAATCCTGAACTTTTCTTTCTTTCTTTCCGCTACCAAACATTTTGTCCTCCCATGATAATTAGAACGTTGCTATTATACCAACGCTGATATCTCTGACATCCTGCACAGAACCCTCGCCCAGAATATTCTGGTACTCTATCATCAATGTGGTATTCTTCCCTATTACATAATCTACACCCGTCTGGAAAACTCCAGAAATAGTATCCGCATTACTGTCATCATCAACACTTTCATATCGTGCCTTGATTTTCCATACGGCAGTAATGGGCACATCTACGCCAATACAGCTTAAAGTAGGATTTTCTCCTAGTGCATAACCTTCTAAAGTTGTAACGGGATTATCCAAACCGACATACTCACCATAAAGAACAATGGCGGGTAAATTATAAACAACTCCCGCGCTAACCCTGCTCTCATCTTTTGCCGCCAGCTGTTCTATGTTCGCAAAAGATATCTCTACAGCGAGCTTATCCATCGGGCTCAATGACAAGCGCGTAGTATAATTTTCAGATATACCGATATCTGTGTTTCCAGCCTGCTCCCATACGGCCGCCTCAAGTTTAAACATATCGTTAAATTTATATCCTGCGTTCAAGCCCCATACCTTATCAATTTCCAAGCTGTGGATTAGTGAATCGAACAAACTCTTATCATAATCCTGACCGAATGGCATTTCGTCTTTACCAAAAACTACCGTTAAAGGTAATTCCGCTATATTCCGGATAATGATCTGAGCTTCCTCAACGTACTTATGAGAAGGCTGAGTTGCCGTTTCCGATGCAAGGTCGGCTCCGTCAATAATCAATTTGCTGTCAATATTTTTATCAAGATTTTTCATCACGGTTAAATATAGAGCGCTTACATCGAACTTATCGCCACCGGTGGCTTTGTAAGAATCGCCCGACCGGTATTGGATATCATATATTCCTCCGATGCTTGCATCTTCGGCAAACTTCAACCTTCCTTCCATCTTTTTCTCCTTCTTCAAAAGCCCTTTGGTTTTGCAGTATAAAAAATTTCGCGAAAATATGCAATATGAAAAAAGGCGGGAATTGGGCGGGAATTTTACATTAACGCGCCATTAATGTAAAATTCAGGCAATGAGAAAATATATATTTTTGTTTTTCCTGTCACTGTATTTGCTGACGATGGGAGGTCACTTTTATTCCAGCGACCACTTCGCGATGTATATGGTCACCAAAAACATTGTTGAAAAACACTCAATTGAAATCCCCGAAAGCCCTTTCGCGATTAAAACAATCGACGGGAAATACTATTCGTGGTATGAATTGGGACAGTCTCTGCTGGCTCTGCCCTTTTACGCTGCCGGAAAACTCGCGGACAAAATCTACAGGACAGATTCCCTGAAACAATTTTTCGTGTCGGCTCAGAACACATTATTCGCGGCGGGAGCGTGCCTTTTGCTTTTTATGATCGCAACAAAACTTGAGTTCGGCTACCGTCTTTCAATGCTGCTTTCCTTCCTTTACGGCGTTGGCACGATGGCATGGGTATATTCCGCGAACTTTTTTGCCCACACCCCTGCGTCTTTTTTTCTGCTTCTTTCCTTTTATTTTCTTTTAATGTGGGATGAAAGCCGTTTCCGCTCGCATCTTATACTTTGCTCGACGGCTTTCGGCTTGTTATTTCTTACCAGGATTGAGATGCTCCCTGCTGTGATATGGTTTGTGCTGTATGTCATTTATAAAGACCGTAAAGACAAAAAAAAGATGCTCTCCGATTTATCCTTATTTCTTATTCCCATAGCGATTTTTGCCGCGCTAATTTTATATCACAACTGGTACAGGTTCGGAAAAATAATTATAGACGTCCGTTTTTTAATGGCAAGAATACCTCTTCCGGAAAGTTCTTTTTTGAACGATATATATCGGATTTCTTTTGACGGGGAAACGGGCCTCTTTTTCTTTAATCCCGTCCTCGTTTTTTTCATAGGGGGATTGTTTTTCCTGAAGAAAAAGAAAGCCCTTGTTCTTCCCGCCATAATAGCCCTGCAGACAATCCTGTTGGTTATAATTCTGAAACGCATAGACGGCAGATGGTGCTGGGGCACACGCCACTTGATGACTGTTCTCCCCTTCTTCGCGCTGATCACGGTGTTTTTTCTGAAAGAAAACAAAAATAAAATCCTGTCTTATTTTTTTTATACCCTGTTTTTTATAAGCTTTACTTTTCAGCTTAGCG
>VMTI01000098.1 GCA_013791675.1 bacterium
GGCAATGATTTTATACTGATAGATTTATTAAAAGCCGGACTGACACAAAATTATCTGAGAAATTTCGCGGTGAAATACTGCGCCGTCAAAACGGGCATCGGAGCCGACGGCGTACTTGTTATTGAAAAATCCGCCGTGGCTGATTTCAGGATGAGAATATTTAATTCCGACGGCAGCGAAGCGGAAATGTGCGGCAACGGCGCGCGATGCGCCGCGCTTTGGTTTTTCCAGAGGCAACGCCGCAAAAGCTCCGCGGAGTTTGAAACTAAAGCCGGAATCATAGAAGCGTTTCGGATTAAAGACAGAATTAAAATTAAGCTGCCGCAGCCGTCAAATTTGAAGCTCGGCATATCTCTTCGCGCGGCGGGGAAGTCTCTGAAACTTGATTCTGTGAATACGGGTGTGCCTCACGCTGTTTTAAAAACGGCTAATCTTGATAAGGTTGACATCGCGAAAATGGGACGGGCGATTAGATTTCACAAGTGTTTCGCGCCCGATGGAACAAATGTTGATTTTATGGAGCATATAGGCGGGAACCGTATAAGAATAAGGACATATGAGAGGGGAGTTGAAGGTGAGACGCTCGCATGCGGCACCGGCTCAGTGGCGTCGGCGATTATTTCGCTTTACCGCTTTAATACGGGCGGCAAAAAAGATAAGGGTAAAATTTATGTGAAAGTTAAAAGCGGCGAAACTCTGAGCGTTTATTTTGAAAGAAAAAACGGCATAGTGAAAAATGTCTGGCTGGAAGGTTCGGCAACATTGCTGTATAAAGGTGAAATTCTGCCGGCGTCGGCGGAGATATAAGGGAAGGAGGGGGATTGAGTAAATCATTTGAATGGGCGGATAGATTGAAACAGCTTCCTCCGTATCTTTTCGCCGAGATAGACAGGGCGAAAACGGAACTCAGGCGTAAGAAAATATCTTTCATAGACCTTAGCATAGGAGACCCTGATATTCCGGCGCCGGAGGGTGTGCTTAAAAAGATTTATGCGGCCTCAAAGCTTAAAGAAAACCAGAAATACGCGCTTGATATGGGAAAAGCCGCTTTAAGGGACGCTATAAAAAAATGGATGAAGAAGAGATTTTCAGTCGCCCTTGATTCCGAAAAAGAAATTCTTCCGCTTATAGGTTCTAAGGAAGGGCTTGTGCATTTTCCGCTGGGCTTTGCCGGAGCGGGGGATTATGTTTTAATTCCGTCTCCGGGTTATCCCGGCTACAGGGCGTCGGCTCTTTTCGCGGGCGCGCGGAGTTATGAGATGCCTCTGCTTGAGAAAAACGCTTTTTTACCTGAGCTGAAAAAAATTCCCGCGGCAATCAGAAACAAATCCAAAATAATGTTTCTGAATTATCCGAATAATCCGACCACGGCGCTTGCCCCGCGGAGTTTCCTGGAAGACGCGGTGCGATTCTGCTCTAAATACGGCATAATACTCGCCTACGATAACGCTTATTCTGAAATCTATTTTGATAAAAAACCGCTCAGCATACTTGAAATCAAAGGAGCCAAAGAAGTGTCGCTGGAATTCCATTCGTTTTCCAAAACTTTTTGTATGACAGGTTTTAGAATCGGCTGGGCCTGCGGCTCGGCCCATCTTGTCAACACGCTCTTGAAGGTGAAGACGAATATAGATTCCGGCGTCTGGGGCGCAATTCAGGAAGGCGGTATTTATGCTTTGGAGAAAGAAGAAAAATATACCCAGCGCCTGCGCGCAACATTTGCCGAGCGAAGAAATTTATTTGTTGCTGGCCTTGAGAAAAAAGGCTTTGAGGGGATACACGCTGATTCCGCTTTTTATGTTTGGGTCAGGATACCCGCTAAATACAGTTCATCCATAAAATATGCCGCGCATCTCCTCAAAGATAAAAATATAGTGGCAA
>VMTI01000247.1 GCA_013791675.1 bacterium
GTTCGCTCTCATTCGTTGCGAACACCGGGTTAAATTTCTCACTCATAGAGCCCCTCCGGATACCATCTGACGTGATTACATCATGTTAAAATAATGTAAACACCGCCGAGTATAACAAGAGCGCCGCAGATTTTTTTAAGTATAACAGCGCCGTTTGATTTTTCATTCCAGTTAAGATAATGCTGTACCGCTTCCGTAAAAGTGCCGGCAAGTACAATCACAGAGCAGTGCCCGACGGCATACGCGAGAATCAGGCCTATCGCGTAAGGCAGATTGTTTGACGCGACCTTAAAGGCAATGCCGAGCATGGGCGCCATAAAAGCGAAAGTGCAGGGGCCGAGCGCGACTCCGAAAACCAGACCTAAGACAAACGCTGCCGCCGCGCCTTTTTTCTTATAACCATCGCCGGTCGCTCCGGCAAAAGGAATGCGTATGATTTCCATAAGATGCAGGCCTATCGCAAAAAAAATAACGGCGACAGAGTAATTCCCTATTTTTCCGATATCGCCCAACATTCTGCCCGCTAAACCTGTGAGCAAGCCTATGACAGCGATGGTGATGAGGATGCCTACTGAAAAAAGCAGGGAGAGCCGGAAGGCCCGTTTTGTCGTGATGTTTCCCTGTGCGTCGATAAAACCTATTATGAGCGGAATGCTCGCCAGGTGACAGGGACTAAGAAGTATGCTTAGAATGCCCCATATAAACGCGCCTGAAAGGGCAATAGCCGGCGCTGAATCAAGTGTGTAATACAGCCAGTCAAAAATTGCCCGCATCATTACTCAACTCCCATTTTTTTCAGTTCTTTCAGGATTTCTTTTTTAGGGAAATAACCCTCGTGCCTGAAATATTCTTCGCCATTACTGTCGAGGAATACTTGAGTAGGTATCGCTCTAATCTTGTATTTGTCGCCGTAGGGCTTGCCTTCCGGCGTCCATACATCATAAAAGATGACCTCAACCTGTCCCGCGTATTCATTTTTAATTTCTTCCACAATTGGCGCCATCATTTTACAGGGCATGCAGCCTACGGAGCCCAATTCAATAAAAGTCGCCTTTACTTTTTTCTGCTCTGCGGATTTTTTAACAGTTTCCTCTTCTTTAACTGCCGCGGGAGCCACCTCGGTTTTCTCCGGCGGTAAGCCTGATTGTGACGCGGTGTCGCGGCAGGAAATGTTTAAAAAAACGCCCGCGCAAACCAAACCCATAAAAACAATTTTTAATTTTTGCATTTTTTCCCCTTTTATCAGGTTATCAGTTTTTTTATATCGTCTGTGCCTATCACTTTTCCCGTGGATATTATTTTCCCGTCTATGACAAGAGCAGGTGTCACCATTACGCCGTATCCCATAATCTCATTTATTTTTGTTATCTTCACAACTTCTGCCGTGATTCCTGTTTCCGTGACGGCATCATTGACATTTTTTTCAAGCTGCCTGCACTTCGGGCATCCAGTCCCCAGAATTTCAATTTTCATTTAACCCCCTATATTTTTATTTATCCGCTAAGAGATTCATCGTGTAACCGGTTTTTTGCAGATATCTCTCCATCACTATGGAAACGATTATTACCAGAGGCATTGAAACCATCAGCCGTATCAATGTGAATTGGATACCCATAAAATACGCCTCAAAAGTTGTCATTGGAATTCTGCATATCCCGGCCGCTCCGATATAAGTAAATATGACACTGAGCCTTGCTCCCTTCCTGTACAGGCTGTGCGCGACGGGAAAAGCCACAAACAGTCCGCCCGCCATAGCGCTCGCCAACAGTGTCGCCCAGAGATAAGCGGCAATTCCGGAATTTCTGCCGAGATGTTTTTCAACTGTTTCTTCTTTTACCCACACGTCAAATAAACCTATCAAAATAAAAACAGGCGGCAATATCCTGAGCATATAAATCGCGAAAGTCAGAAAATTTTCGCCGATCCCTTTCGCGGGCAAAGAACCTGCCTTGAGGAAGAATACATAGACGGAAAGGAGCAATAACGCGGCGCTTGCTTTGAGAATACGCTTTTTGCTCATCAAAATAATTCTCCAAAAAAAATGCCCGTTATAACAGCCACGATGAGAGCTATGAAAAAACTCGCGACATTTCTGATAATAGTGACTTTCGCTCCGAAATATTTTTTTTCAAGAGGATAGGTCGCGATGCCGACCATCATCAAAGTCGTGGTGAAGGCCGACAGAATCATGTAAGGAACGCCTTTTGTCAGCAGAGCGCCGCACATAGGAAATGCTATGAACCCCGGCATTAGCGTAACCGAACCCATAACAGAAGCTATGAGAAGCGCGGTAAATTTATTGTTATGGACAATGTAATGTTGGATAAGTTCATCGGGTATGGCGTAGAGCATGACGGATACAATAATCGCTGTTATCAGCAGAACCGGCAGAAGATGATAAAATTTCAGAAACGCGATTTTAAAAGCAGCGCTCGTTTTTTCGCGGTTTACAATTGTTGAAACAATCACCCCCGCTGCTGAAAATAAATAAAGGTAAAGCATTATTTTTGACCGGATTTATTTTGTTTTTTCATTTTGTTTCTTGATATTAATGAGCAGTTGTTCCTTACATTTTGCTTTTCACAGAGTTTGAGCCCGCGTAAAAGGGCAGGGCTTAAACTTATTCCAAATGCAACGGCGTTGATAATTTTATTTGCCTTTGTAAATTCCGTATGAGAATAGAGCCGCCATTTACCTTTTTTTCTGCTTTTGATCAGCCCGGCGCTTTCAAGCTTTCTCAGGCTGTGCGAAACAGACGACTGTTCCATGTCCAGAATTTTCACAAGTTCGCACACGCAAAGCTCCCGCCCGGACAGGAGGAGAAAAATCCCGAGCCTCGTGTCTTCGCCCAAAGTTTTAAAAATTTTCATATAGCGATTCATAATCCCCCATAAACATATGAACACACTATCATATGTTTGTACCTCTGACAAGCGGTGCAAAAACAGGCGGATATGTGTACGGGCAATTAATGTTAACCGGCACGTCAATAAACGCGCAATACATGGAACTCGCCGACAGGATAATGGAAGAGACTTTCATACATAATACACTGCTGGAAAGAGAGATATTTGCTAACATAAAAGCATGATAACAGTAATTATTGGGGCATGCGCGGGGCTTCTGTCCACTATCTCGTTTCTGCCGCAGGTCATAAAGATTTACAAAACTAAACGGGTGCAGGATATCTCACTGTTCACATTCGCCGGCCTTACGACGGGTGTGTTCCTCTGGCTTATCTACGGGGTGCTGATTAACGATATTCCCGTTATTATTTCAAACGCGCTGATTTTTGTTTTAGCTCTCACGATTGTGAGAATGAAGATTAAGTACAGTTGAAGTTACCCTATCTTTTGTGATAGGCTTCTTCCCGGCGTTAATGTCAATACCTGACCCCCATGAAAGTTTGGATAATAAACGGAGTTTTGCTAATATGCGGTCATAAATACTTAAAGGGAGCGCGAACATGAAAAAAAATCTTTTGAATGAAGCGAAAAAGGAAGAAAAAAATGTTGTGCGATTTTTAAGGGACCTTATTGCCATACCCGGCGAGTCATGCGGCGAGGCGAAAGTCATAGAGAGAATCCGCAAGGAAATGCTCAAAACCGGCTTTGACAGCGTCAGTGTCGATAAAATGGGAAACATTCTCGGTAAAGTCGGTCACGGCAAACACATCATCGCCATGGACGCGCACATAGACACCGTTGGCGTGGGCGACATAAAACAATGGAAATGGGACCCTTACAAAGGCAAACTTGAAAAAGGCGTAATTTACGGACGTGGCGCGGTTGACCAGCTCGCCGGAATGGCGGGAATGGTTTACGGCGTGAAGCTCCTCAAAAAACTCAATCTTATGGATGATTTCACTCTTTACGTCGTCGGCAGCGTCCAGGAAGAGGACTGCGACGGTTTGTGCTGGCAGTACATAATCAAAGAAAGCAAATTAAAACCCGAATGCGTTATTATAACCGAACCCACAAATCTTGACATATACATAGGACAGCGCGGACGCATGGAAATCGGCGTGACGACAAAAGGCAAAGCCGCGCACGGTTCCATGCCGGATAGGGGAATCAACGCTATTTATAAAATGAGCGGCGTAATAAAAGAAATAGAAAAGCTGAATGAGCGCTTAAAGAAAAACGCTTTTCTGGGGAAGGGCACCGTTGTCGTCAGTTATGTTGACTGCAAAACACCGTCCATGTGCGCTGTGCCGGACGAATGCTACATCCAGCTTGACCGCCGTTTAACGACGGGAGAAACCAAAGAGCTCGCGCTCAGAGAGGTGCGGGAAGCCGTCAAAAAAGCCGGGGTGAAAGCTGATGTGAAACTACTCAAATATGACAAACCGAGCTGGAAAGGGCTCAAATATCCGACGGACACTTATTTTCCGACGTGGATTCTTCCCAAAAATCACAAGCTTCTTGAAGCCGCCGAAAAAACATATCTAGGGGCACTGGGCAAAAAAGCAAAAGTTAGCAGGTGGATATTCTCAACCAACGGCGTCGCCACGATGGGAATGTTCAAA
>VMTI01000280.1 GCA_013791675.1 bacterium
CTTTGACAAGATTCATATTGAGCAAAATAGGTTTCTTAAACGCTTTTTTTATGGCATCCGCGGTTATTTCATGAAACACCGTCCGGCGCACTTTCTCATCCGGGATTTTGAGGATTTCCTTCACGTGCCAGGCAATGCCTTCTCCTTCCCTGTCTCCGTCAGTCGCCAGATAAACAAGGTCACAGTTTTTATACTCTTCCTTGAGTTTGGCTACTAATTTTTTCTTTGCGGGAATAATAGTGTACGAGCTTTTAAATCCGTTTTTTATATCCACGCCTAACACTTTTTTAGGCAGATCCCTTATGTGCCCCATGGATGACATTATCGTGTACTCTTCCGTAAGAAAATTCTTTATCGTCTTCGCCTTCGTCGGCGATTCCACTATTACCAGATGTTTTTTCATGCTCCCCTCCAAGCGCAGGCGGACTTACAACTTTGTTTATTTATTTTTTCCTGACGAATTTTCCACCCGCGGAATTATCAATGAATCCATTTATCTGAAGATTTGTCAATACTTTGAATATTTTTGACACATCCATTTCACTGTCGCGCTTTATCTCGTCCAGGCTTACGGGATGCCATCCGATTATGTTGTAAATTTTCTCTTCCTCGACGGAGAAAGACTTTTTTGCGGCGGCTTTGGAAATTATTGTTTCCGGCTTTTCAAAACCGGCGAAAGAAAGCTCGCCCGTAATGTCTTCAACACTCTCAACAAGTTTCGCTCCGTCTTTTATAAGCGCGTGGCAGCCTTTGTAATTGTCATCAAAAATACATCCGGGAACGGCCCACACATCTCTTCCCTGCTCCGCGGCATAGGAAGCGGTAATCAGCGTACCTGATCTTTTGGGCGCCTCCGCCACAAAAACAGCGCATGACATACCGCTTATAATTCTGTTTCTCCACGGGAAATTCATTTTCGCGGGCGGTGTCCCCATGGGATATTCGCTCACCAAAGCGCCGTTTTCGGCTATGGATTCCGCAAGGCGCGCGTTTTCAGGAGGATAAACAACATCAATTCCCGAACCTATCACCGCGACCGTTTTCCCGAGTTTTTTCAAAGCCGTCTCATGGGCTATTGTATCTATCCCTCTGGCAAGGCCGCTGACTACGGCAAATCCCATTTCACAGAAAATGCCGCTGAAATATTCGCACACTCTTTTTCCGTAAGGCGAAGCCCGCCTCGTACCGACAACGGCTATCATTCTTTCGGAGGGCTGCGGAATTTTACCCCTGACCCTCAGAAATAACGGCGGAGAATTTATTTCTTTCAGAAGCGACGGATATTCTTCATCTTCAAGGAAGACAAGGCGCGTTCCGGTTTTTTCCATAATCTTTTTTTCTTTTACAGGGTCAAGCGCCGATTTCCCCAGCGAAAAAGCCCTTTTGCCTATTATGTTGGCAAGCTCTTCTTTGTCCGACGCCAGAATTTCAAAAGGGTCTGCTCTGAATCTGTAAAGCGCTGTTAAATCCGACTGAGTAACCGCCTCGGAAAGCGACAGTTCCAGCCATTTTTGCCTGTCTTTTTCTTTTATCATTTTATTTCCCCTCTTTTTTCAGTTTTTTAAGCGCTGCGGCGCAGGCAAGCGCCACACCCGCGTCGCTTGAAGCCCCGAGCATAGCCAGCAGATTCAAAGTGTCATGCGATGCGACCTGTTCGCACACCCACACTGCCGAAATTTTCTGCCATCTGTCGTCGGATGAGGCCATTTCCTTCAGCACTTTAAGCGCGAGCTTGCTGTCGTGTTTGAACATAATCTTCACCGCGTTTCCGCGCACCCTGTTGTCTTTGTGATAAAGGAAAGGCTTTATAAACTCCGCCACCTCCTTGGGATTTTCCAGAAACACTTCGGCCAGCTCTATCACATCCGCGGTCAGGCGCGGCACCGGATTGATATCGGTAAAAGCCCTGTTGCTCTCAACCAGTTTTATGCTTATGTCTTCCGGCATATTTGCCGGCGAAAGAAGTTTAAAAAGCTCAGCGGCGCGCGCGGGGCCGAGCTGTTTTTTAACGACTTCGGGATCGTATTTAAGAGCATTCGCCAGCATCATTTTAGCTCTGATATAATTTCCATACACTTCTTTTCCGGTCTCTTTTTTATGGTGGTAAACAAGGTATACCCCGAATATCAAAGCGGCGTTCAAAGCTATGCTCAGCCATATCCACTCCGGCACTTCCGCGACCTGCCTGATAATTTCTTTTGTTTTATATTCCGTGAGTGTCTTGTATTCGGTACGGGTTTGGTATTCAACCTTTGTCACCGTTTCCGGTTTTGACGCCGGAAATGATTTAAAAACCGGCTTTTCCATATCAATTTTCTGTTTTTTTATTTCCTGCGGCTCCACCTTCTCTTTTTTGAGTTTTTTAGTGGCGTTGTACAGAGCCGCGGCTGTTTCATCTTTAGGATTCAGCTCATAGGCTTTTTCCGCGTATTTCCGGGCATCTTCGTCATCTCCCTCGTCAAGCGCGTCCTTGGAAAGTTTTACGGCGATTCTCTGGTAAAGGGTTTTGGCTTTTTCATTGTCCGGATTTTTTTGCAGGTACTCAGATAACAAAATTTCGGCGCCCATGAAATCCCCACGGGCAAAAGAAATTCCCGCCTGTGTGAAACCGTCCGCCGAAAGCGCGCGGGGAAATATTAAAAACACCGCGAAAACAAACAGAAAAAAGAAACGCCTCATCCGTGAAACAGAATATAAAACTGGGAAGCAATAAAAGCGGCGGAGATAAGCAAAATCAAAACCACAATAAGAAGCCAATCCACATTTCTTTTTTTGTAGTTCAGGCTATTTTTAGCGGCAGTCGCAACGGCGTATCCGAATGCCGTCGCTGAAACGAACCTGTCTTTCTTTTCCGGAGAAATGGCGCGCATAATAACGTTTTCCAGTTTCGGGCTTATTGAAGAATTACGCAGAGAGGGCATGGAGGCCTTTAAAGCCGGTAATTTACCGCGGGTAAAAGCAAGGACATCTTCCACTTTATAAGGAAGAGCGCCCGTCAGCATTTCGTATAAGATCACACCCGCCGCGTAAATATCGGTATCGGAGGCGATATCACCCTCAAGACGCTGCGGGCTCGTATAGGACGGTGTGCCGCCTATTGAAAGCATGTTTTTCCATGCGGAAGAAGTCGCAC
>VMTI01000291.1 GCA_013791675.1 bacterium
AAAAAGAGGGAAAATGGTATGTTGCACTATGCCCCGAGGTGGATATTGCAAGTCAGGGGGAAACTATTGAAGAAGCATCCGAAAATTTAAAGGAAGCGGTAAAACTATATTTTCAGACGGCTTCAAAAGAAGAAATAGAGGAGGTAGTTTCTCCTACCATGCCCCCGCTGGTAAGCACTTTTGAAGTTGCGGTTACTTAAATGGCAAAATTACCGGTTGTTTCCGCAGGTGAAGTAATACAAGCATTGAATAAAAAGGGATTCAAAAAAATACGGCAATCAGGCAGTCACATTGCGTTACAGAAACTTGAAGAGGGCAGAACAAATACAGTAATTGTTCCGGATCACAGAGAATTGGCAAAAGGAACTTTGCGAGCGATTATTAGGAAAGCAGGATTAACGGTGGAGGATTTTTTAAAATTATTATGATTTGGCAGAGAAAAATAGCGGCTGTCCCTCTTTTGTTTATCATTCTTTTGCTGCTGCTTTTCTCCGTTCCCGCTTTTGCGGTCGGGAGCGCTATGCTATGAGTAATTTAGTGCCCGTTGAAATTATTGTCAATAAGATTTACCTTATTAGAGGGCAAAAGGTTATGGTTGACAGGGATTTGGCTGAACTTTACGGAGTCTTGACGAAAAGATTAAATGAGCAAGTGAAAAGAAACATAAAGCGTTTTCCCGAAGATTTTATGTTTCAGTTGACTGCCGCGGAGAAAAACAAACTGGTCGCAAATTGCGACCGGTTCAAAACATTGAAACATTCGACTGCGGCCCCGTACGCTTTCACGGAGCAAGGTGTTGCGATGCTATCGAGTGTTTTAAATAGTGAAAGAGCGATTTTGGTTAATATCCAGATAATGCGGACATTTACACAAATGAGGCGGATGATGTTGTCATATAAGGATTTGAAAGCTACAATAGAGGAGATGGAAAGCAAGTATGATAAACAATTCCATATAGTGTTTCAGGCGTTGAAACAGATGTTGGAGCCGCCGCCGGCGCCGCCGAGGAGAAAGATAGGATTTTGAATTTTTGAAAAAATGAAAAATAAAAATTTAATCAAAACTCTGCCGAAAACAGTCGCCGTCTCCGTTGAGGAGATTGAAAGCAGAATTATAGAATTGAATGGCCAAAAAGTGATTCTTGATAGTGATGTTGCGGAACTTTATGCAGTAGAAACAAAACGCATCAATGAAGCTGTCAAAAATAATCAGGATAAGTTTCCTTGCGGTTATATTGCCAAGTTAAATCGAGTTGAATGGAATTCTTTGAAGTCGAAATTTTCGACTTCAATAAAAGGCGGTAAAACAAAAGTCCCATACGCGTTTACGGAAAAAGGACTTTATATGCTGGCAACAATTCTGAAAAGCTCCAGCGCAACAGCTACGGCGATAGCAATTATAGAAGCATTCGCAAAACTCAGGAAACTAACAAGAAACATCAAAGAACTTTCCGTGACCAAAGACAAGAATACTCAAAAATCGCTAATGCGCGAAAGCGGCGGTTTGGCGACTGAAATTTTTGCTGACAATTTGACGTCAAGTGAAAGTGAAACAAGTATAGAACTGAATTTTGCCGTATTGAAAGTTAAACACACTATTAAAAAAACGAAAAAATGAAAAATAAAAATTTAATCAAAAATCTGCTGAAAAGAATAGGAACCGTCCCCATTCTTTCACTGCTGCTTTTCTCCGTTCCCGTTTTTGCAGTTAATATGCTTACTAACCCAGATTATGAAACAGGGGATATAACAGGATGGTTGGACTATGCGGAAGATGTGCATGCGGCAACTAATACAATTGTGCATTCAGGTTCATGGGCAGGAATGTTAACAGATTCGGCAGGTACTTATTGCTACGCATATCAAGTTTGTCCCGCAACGCCGACTTTTCTTTACGATTTTTCGGGTTGGGTTTATTTAAGCTCAGGAACAAGTGCCGCGTTAAGGGTGGATTGGTACCCTAGCGCTGACGGTAGTGGATCATCTATTTCAAATGTTAGTTCAACAACGATAATATTGAATCAGTGGGTGGACCTTAATTTAACAGGTATTTCCGCGCCAGCTACGGCTGGCTCCTGCAGAGTAAAAATACAGCTTAATCATATTGCAGCTGCGGGATTTCTGCTTTATTTTGATGATATTGTTTTTGAAGAGCAGGGAACAGATACTACACCGCCGGCGACAATTTCAAATCTGACGGCGCTGACGGGAGAGAGCGAAGAGGGAACAATTACATTGACATGGACGGCGCCTGGCGACGATGGAACGGGTACGACGAACGCCACATCTTACGAAGTGAAATATGCCACTAAATATATAGCGACAGATGAGTATTCAGCATCTTGGGTGAACACATATTCTCAGACATGGACACCCGCCGCTTTTGGAACGACGGAAGGTGCAAGCGGAAATAGAGTTGTAAGCGGATTGATACAGGGGGTGAGTTACTGGTTTACAATTAAAGCAACCGATGACAGCAGTAATCAGGCAAGTTGGACATCCTCGGGGACGGCGAGCTGGGTAAACACATTAAATTCAACAACGACTTACAATACCGCTCCGTCATCGCCGACAAACCTTTCTCTTGGTCCCGAAGACGGGGCGCTTAATTTATTATGGAGCGTAAATACGGAAACCGACTTCAAACAATATAAAATTTATTTTGCGTCCGACACTCCTTCGCCGCCTGCGCCGGAGAGTTTCACGTTGCTCGCTTCAACCACCTCGCTGACATATAAACACACGCCTCTAACAAACAATGTGACTTACCATTATTGTTTAAAGGCGGAAGATTACAGTGGTCTTTTTAGCACATATTCGGCGATTAAATCCGATTATCCGCGTCTGGTTGCTCCTACTGCTCCGTCGAATTTTGCAGGGACGGGGCAGTCAACAACCTCAATCAAATGGACATGGGCAAATGTCTCGGGCGAGGAAGGTTATATACTAAGATATTCAACTTCCGCAACAGTTATCGCGGGGCTTTCCGCGGGTACGACTTTCTGGATTGAAACGGGTCTCTCAATAAACACTTCCAACTACAGAATTGTTGTGGCGACAAATACCGCGGGGGATAGTCCTCTGACGAGTGTGGCGACGAGCTGGACGCTGGCGAATCCGCCGGGGACTTCAACTTTTGGCGGGGTGTTCCAGTCAAGCGTAACTTTGAGCTGGGCGGTAAACAGCAATCCCGATTATACGCGCTATGGCATTTCATATTCCACAAAAAGCGATTTCAGTTTCAATGTGTCAACGCCGGCCGCCTTCGCGAGCGGCCTCACGGCAAACCCAACGGCTGTCACGAGTTTGAGTGGCGACACAACTTATTATTTTCATGTCTGGGCGTATAATGGTGACGAGATAATGACGGTTTTTGATTCAACCAATACCACCACCGCAACTGCTCCACCTCCGCCATCAGACCCGACTCCTCCGGCGGCAATAAGCAATTTGACCGCTTTGCCAGGCGCAACAATAGGAACGGTAAATTTAAAATGGACAGCTCCCGGGGATGATGGAATGACAGGCGGCATGGCTCGGGGGTATCTTGTTAAATGGTCACTGAATCAAATTTTGGATAACGACGATTTTGATGCTGCGAGCGATTATGACCATGGTTGGGACCCGATAAATCCGGGCGATGAAGAGGGCGAGACGGGGAATCGCGTCGTGAGCGGGCTGTCTCCGGGAACAACTTATTATTTCGCAATTAGAGCATATGATGATGGCATACCTGGGGATCCTGGCTGGGAGGGCAACCCATGGGGCGTTATCTGGCCGGGAGATGAGTATAGCGAAAATCGAAATCGCGCTATCGCAAAATCTGCATTCCCCTTTATGAAATTTATAAACCCGGATTTTGAATCGTCGCCCGATTTAAAAGGCTGGACAAAAGAAGGCACTGCGTTGACTTATATTACAATTGTAAATGATCCGGATCCGGCCAAAACGGGAGATTCTGCCTGTAAGATTAATGATCCGACGGGCACAATTGATAATAGGGGTATCCATTCTTCGACCTCGCCGGTTGTTGCCGGCAACTGGCACACTGTCGGAGCAAGTTTTTATATTGATAACAACGGTTCGGGAGTGCCGACTGATACAACAATACGTATTCAGGCAAGATGGTCAGACGGGACAATTTACTCATCCACGCACACTATTGGCGCGTTTAATGAGTGGAGAACGGCGCTGGTAAGTACAACTGTTCCCGCAGGTTGTAATTCTGTGATAATGGCGATACATGTTGGCGAAGGCGGCGCTGCTGACAATAACGATGTTTATATCGACGATGTTTTTTCAATAACTGATACGACGCCGCCTTCGGCAATAACTAATTTAGCCGCCTCGACCGGAGTTAATCCCGGCGAAATAACTTTACAATGGACGTCACCCGGCGATGACGGAACGCTTGTTGATAATATAAATCCCTGGGCTAAATATGTTCTGAGATACGCCACTTATTCGGTGTCGGGTTCTACCTGGACTTGGTGGGTTGATAACGAAACAAACGAATATTTTCAGGAATGGGCGGTTGCCCCAGTTGGGACAAATGAAGAAGAAACTCTTAATCTTTCTCCGGGGGCGACATACTATTTTATTTTGAGAACGGCTGACGCATGGAATAATTATTCTGATTTTGACGAGGTTTCGGTTGTGGGCCCGCAGGCAAATGCGAAAGCAATGGAAAATACTGACGCCTTTAGAATTGGCTCTTCGATAAGGATAAACGAGGTTGCGCCGTCTGAAACTTCTACCTCAGACCCCGAATATGACTGGATTGAATTTTATAATGCCTCAACATATACGGTTAATATGACAAACTGGGAAGTTTTTGAAGTCTATGTAGGTACGATATCGCCAATAAAGACTTTTGGAACTTTTTCGCTGCCTTCAGGGGAATATTTAATTTTGCATTTTAATTCAGGTGTAACCGGCGGCACCGATAATACATCTCCTCAACTTGCAGAGAATGGCGACACCTATTACGATTTTTATGCAGTTGATTCCGGTCTGACTGACTCGGACAACGGAATTCTGCTTCAAACTCCCGCCGGGACACTCATTGACGCGATGTTTTATACCGATGCCAGTGGTGGTGTGACCGGCTCCACTAATTTTAGACTTGGTTTTAATTTCGCGCGCATTAGCAGTCAGTGGGTAGGCCCGGAAGCCGATGGAGATAATGATGAGTATATAGAGCGGTTGTACACGGTGTCGTCAAAGTTTGTGGCCAAAGGACGTTCTATGGCGAGGGGGCCTTTGTCAATTGACGGCACAAATCCCTCAAAAGCGGAATGGCAGATGCACGCGTCTCCCACACCGGGCGCACCGACGGCGGGCTATGCGAATCGTGAGCCGGACTCCGATATTCCCGAAACAATAGCGGATATGACTGCCGTGCCGGGCGATAACCGAGGCACGGTCAAATTGACATGGACGGCGCCGGGCGAGGACAAAGGCGCTAATCAGGCGGAACTTTATATTGTGCGGTATGCCGACTATCCTTTGAACGAAGACAACTTTGATGATGCAGAGAATGAATTTGGAGATGGTTCTTTCATGTATGTATATCAAGCGGGACTCACTGAGTGGAGGACATGGAATCCCGCTGTCAGGAATAATCCTGAGAATTATGCGCTTGGTTCGCTGAGTCCGGGAACGACCTATTACATTGCGATAAAGACTGAGGACGAACAGCCGAACAGGTCTGAAATATCAAATGTTGTGTCCGTTTATGCTTCCAATAATGTGGGGTCAAATGTAAGGATTAACGAGATAGCGCCGGCTGAAACCGCTAACGACTGGATAGAGTTGTATAATACAACTGATGCGGCGATTGATTTAAGCGGCTGGACATTGTGCAGGAATATAGAGGGAACGGACATTTCAGGCGAAATTACAGCAGGCACGGATTACAGCGTTATTAAGACATTTCCTGCTGGATTCAGTCTTCCGGCAAAGTCATATCTTGTTGTTAATTTAGGTTATGCAACGCCGCCTGCGGATGAGGTTTCGGGCGACACAAACGATAACGGTTATTATGATTTTTATACCACAGGCGGTCTTGTTGACACAGACGGCCTCATATTTATCAGGGGCAAGGGCGGCACTTTTGTGGACGCTATGGTTTATGCCGATGGTGTGGGTTCGGAGCCGGCGTGGACGAATTTGTGGTTGTGGCTGAACGGACATCATCAATGGGCGCCGGCGGCGGCATCGCAGGCGAGCGCCGCCAACTGGGCCGGCGGCGGCGCCGGATTCAGTTTAGACCGCAGTTCAACATCTGTGGATACTGATGACACTGTTTCGGCGAGAGATGACTGGAATTTATGGAGCGCGCCCACAAAGGGTGTTGTAAATGAACTTGATATTATACCCCCTGCGGCAATAACGAATTTAGCGGCTGTTTCCGGAGATGACGCGGGGAAAATAGATTTAAGCTGGACGGCCACGGGCGACGACGGTTTGGATAAAAATAACGGTGATGGGCGATACAGGCTAAGATACGCGACTTACTGTGTTACTTCTTCAACTTCGGCCTGGTGGGATAATAATTCCGCGAATGAGGAAGTTTTACTGAATCCCGCGGATGTAGGCGTAACAGAAAATAAAACACTTTTCAATCTTGTGCCGGGAGCGACATACTACTTTGCTATTAAGGCGTATGATTCATCTTACAATCCATCGGAGATAGATGTTCTTGCGCGTTCGTCAAATACGGCAACCATGCAGGCACACACTATCGCCACAGCGTCGGACATCATTCCGCCGGCGGCGATAAGCGATTTGACTGCTCTTACAGGGGGCGCATTAGGAACCATAAGACTTGTCTGGACGGCTCCGGGCGATGACGGAACAATAAAAAACGCCACAGGGTATCTTGTTAAATATTCGCAGAGCCAGATTTCGGAGGCGAATTTTGACGATGCGACGACTTATGACCATGATTGGACGCCGCTAAATCCTGGCGAGGAAGAGGGCGCGACGGGAAACCGTGTTGTGAGCGGTCTGATGCCGGGGGACACTTATTATTTTGCGATAAAGGGTTATGATAACAATGTTCCCGTACCTAATGAAGGCATTTGGCCTGACGGACAGTATTTGGGCAATAAAAACAAAACGGTTGCAAAAGACTTTGGAAATCTCTTAAAACTTCCCAACTCTGGTTTTGAATCATCTCCGTCACTGCTCGGCTGGACGAGAAACAGTTCATATATTACAACTTCAGCTAATTATGCGATGGAAGGCATTTTATCATGCAAAATTAATGATCCAACAGGAACTGCTAGTTCCAGGGAGCTTATTTCCTCTTATGCGAGGGTCGTGCCGGGAACAACTTACAATGCGGGCGCGTATTTTCTTGTTGAGCAAAAAGCTGGTAATGTAAGTAATACCCTGATTGATATGGAGATAAAATGGTATGATAACTCCCTATCAGAAATATCGGCGTTGACGTCCTCGGGAAACACGCTTTCGTCTTTTGATGCGTGGCAAATGCTTTATATGGAAGCGACAGCTCCCGCGGGAGCTGTAAAAGCGCAGTTTTTTATTAGATGTTCGGAAAATGTAAATAACAACAACGATATTTATATTGACAGTGTGATCAGCGAGCCGGATGTAACTGCCCCGAATGCAATAACTAATTTGACAGCATACACAGGAATGGCAGCGGGTCAGATAATTTTAACATGGACAACTCCCGGTGACGACGGAACAGTCGGAGACAATCAGACAGGTTCAAAATACGAAATTATGTATGCCACATACCCGGCTGAAAACAGCGCTGATGTGTGGTACTGGCGGGCTTCAAAAAGAAGATATGCTCCGGTTTCTCCTCAAGGAACACTGGATGGGTATGCGCTAACACTCAGCCCGGGAGCGACTTATTATTTTGGGATAAAAACGAGCGATGTTTCAGGGAACATATCAGAGATGGATGATAAAGCTTCGTCAGCGGCAACGCAGGCGCATTCTTATGCCTGCCCGGGAGAAGTGACAAAACACATTGTTATAAATGACGTGAGCGCCAAAGATGATTGGGTGGAACTTTATAATCCTCTTTCGTCAACTCAAAATATAAAGGGCTGGTCTATCTGGTCAATGTGGTTTGGAAAAGAACTTATAACTTTCGGCGACTGGAATTTTCCGCCGAAATCATATCTCGTCCTTGATTTCTCAAAAAATACGCTGACAGCGATTCCGTTTGAGACGGATGCCGGTTATTATATGGCGTATTCTAATGCGGACGGAATAAGCTCCACAAATGAGGAAGGGATTGTGTTATACAGTGATGTTACGCTTAACACCGCTTCAATTGTAGACGCTGTCTGTTTCTCGGATTTTGAATTTTATTATGCGATGCCTTATAGAGAACAGAAAGTGGGAGGCGGTACTTTTGCATACGGCAGTTATCCTGTAGCCGGTTTCGATGAATTGATAGACGCAGGGCACTGGCCGGGCAGTGTTGAAGGAACGGATGATGAGATAAGACAGACTCTTGTGCTCGGAAGGCATCTGAGAAAATATACGTATTTTAATCCGTATTTAGCCGAGTATAAGGATTCGGAATATTCGGGCCGGTCAATCGCGAGAGACGAAAACTCAACAGATATTATTTCCGATAAAAGTGAATGGGGTGTAACCACATCCTTGACCAAGGGTTTGCAAAATAATCCGCTGGATAAAGAGGAGCCGGCTAAGATAACAACTCTTGCGGTTGTGCCCGGCGAGAACTCGGGGACGATAAGATTAACATGGATAGCGACCGGTGATGACGGGACAACCGGCACGGCAAGCGGATATGTTATCAGATACGCCAAACAGTCTATAAACACAAGCAACTTTGAGAATTTAAGTGTTGCCAGCAATTGGGCAAATGCAATTGTCTGGTATCCTAAAACTGCGGGGCAGGAAGAAAGTTGCCTTGTCGCGGGATTGGAATCAAACACAACCTATTATTTTTCCATTGTCGCCGAAGATGAACGCGGCAATCGCTCCCTGCCTTCAAACAGCCCGGGCGCGCGGTCAGGAAATATTGTGGGCTCTTTTGTTAGAATCAATGAAATTGCTTCGCAGGAAAGAGACGGGAATGACTGGATTGAAATTTATAACGCTCATAGCCAGCCGGTTAATATAAGCGGTTGGAATCTTTATCAGAGAAGTCTTGATTGCACAGGAGATTCCACGTGGTATTTTGAGGATGGCTCTTATGTGCTTCGGACCGGTGATAAACATTACACGGAAGAGGTGCTGTATTCTTTTAATGAAACTTTGACTCTGGCTCCGGGTGATTATGTTATTGTAGAATTTATGAAGTCGGGAATAGACAGTGTAGAAACCAATTCGGACGGAACAAAAACCAATTATAGATACGCGTTCAATCAGGCAAAATACGAAAGTCAGGTTTACGATTCCCAAAATCTTGTAATGATTAGAGATAATAGTGACATTTTGATTGACTGCGTGATGTACAGTGACCGGTCAAGTTATTTTTATGAATTTTTGTGGCGGCCTCTTTTAACAGGTGTTGCATATTATGGGCAATGGTCGCCCCAAATGGCGGAAGGTAATGAAAATTATGATAATCAGTATATGGCGTATTTTAACGCCGTCGGGTCAGGGTATTCTGTGAATAGAGATGATTATTCAAATGACACTGATGGAACGGGAATTCCCAAAGATACCAATGAAACGGGGTATTCAAAAGATGACTGGATGGTGACAGGCCATACAAAGGGTTACAAAAACGACTGGACGCCGCCGGGGCCGGTGACGGAACTTTATGTCGTTGAAACTTCAACGGAAGGTGTTGTACAGCTTACCTGGACGGCGCCGGGCGACGACGGAACGAACAATAACAATACTGGCGGTTATTATGAGGGGAGGTATTCCACTGTATCGGCAAATATAACGGACTACACTAATGAGACATGGTGGGATGCTGTGCTGCCGACAGGAAGATTTATCGTTTCCAATCCCGGGAATATAGGCACGCAGGAAACAGTCGTTATAACTGGTCTTTATCCGGGATTAGAATACTACTTTTGCATGAAGGTATATGATGATGTTTATCACGTTTCCGCTATAAGCACTTACACCGCGATACTTTTGAATGATTCGGCGCCGCCGAAACTTGTAAGAGCCGTGCCCTCTTGGGTGAGGCAGAGCGTTTCGACATCCCCGATAGTTGATATTGTAACGATATATTGGCAGGCGGGTCCGCTTGATGTGGCGTATTATGTTGTTCAGAGGAGAGACGCAAACGATCCTGATTTGGACGCGAATTATAGCGGTTTTTCAAGTACTATTTCTGCGATGACGGCATATATGACGGATACGGTACAATCTACGACGACTGTTTATGTTTACCGTGTTGGAGCGATAGATTATAGAGGGCAATCCAGTACAAAAACAGCGGCCGGGCAAACTTATAATTGGTTGAAGATAACCGTTTACAACGATTACGCGTTTCCGACGATAACACCTGCTGTATTGCCTAATGCCGTTTATATGAAAGGCAATAATTTTAAATTTACATTCAGCTTAAATGATTCTGAGGGGCACATAGGAGGGCTTACAGCAGTGACTCCTAAAATAAGTTATTACAGAGGAGTGGCAGCGGTTACTACGATTGCTTCATTACCAGCTATTTTAGATGGTAGCGGTGAATCTGATACATATTCGGGAACATTTACCGTTCCCGCAGATTTTGTTCGTGACGGAAATTTTGCGTATTATATTGAATATACGGATTATGTCAGCCGTTCTACAAAGACGCTTACGATCAATGTGACGGTACTGAACAGTTACACAACCACATGGGTTCAGGCCGATTCTCCCGTTACGCTCCCTGACGGCAATTCCGCGGATGGCGAGACAAGTATTTATCTCGGAGCTGTTGAGGGTGAGGTACCGACAAGTTTGCAGATAACGCAGACGGTTATTCCTGTGGCGGCGTCAGGTTTTTCCTTCCGCCCGGGCACGGAAGCGGAAAGAGTGGATATTTCCGTAAACGGCGGGATGCCGGTTATCTGCTGGGACATAATTCCGAAAGACGCTGACGGCTGTGATATGAATGTGAAATTCACGAATCCTGTGCAGATAACACTGCTTTATTTGGATTCGGATAAAGGTGAGTCGGATACTATTTATTCTGATAGTTCTGTACATTTATCGACCGGAACTGTCGTGGGAGTGAAGGAGTCGCGTCTGAAAGCGTATTTTCTTGACGAGAGAAATCATGTGTGGCGTTTTATAGGAGGCGATCAGAATCGCGCAAAGAACATTGTCTCGTTTAAGTTTCCGCATCTTTCAAGGTTTGCTCTTTTCGCTACGGTGGCCGGCGGCATAAGACCCGTTCAGAGGTTCTTAACGGCCAGAACTCCCGTTAATTTTGACGAGGCAACAAGAGTGATCATATATGACCCAAGAGGAAGGCCAGTCGTCACCTTGACGACAAGCGCCCCGACGACATCTCCCATTGTTTGGTACGGCGCGGATTACGAGAGTTCATCTGCCGTTTCCGCGTCTCAGATGGTTGAAAGCGGCGCGTATATATATGAATCTACAGGCGCGGGCGGCGCGAAAGCCACCGGCGTGATAATAGTGGTAAAATGACAATGAAAAATAAAAAAATAAAGATGATAGCGGCGGCGGGGCGATTCGGTACGATACCCTTACGGGCAGTGCGCAGCCTACCCCTTGCGGTACAGGTAAATCGCACCGCTACTTTATTTATTATTTTTAATTGCCTATTTTTAATGCCGACAGTGACGGAAGCCGCTTTTTTTGACACGGGGATGTCGGCGCGCGGGGCGGCCATGGGTGGGGCGTATTCCACAATGAATGGAAGTTCCGAACTTATATTTTATAATCCCGCGGGTTTGAAGAATATAAGCAACCCCGAGTTCGCGCTGTATTATCATAAGCCTTTTTCGGGGCTTCTCAATGTGGATTTTAACACGACGGCGCTGTCTTTCGCGATTCCTGTTTATACGAAAGGCGTTTTCGGCCTGGGCTACACGCAGTTTTCGGCCGGCGACAGTAAAGATAGAATGTATCAGGAAACTTCTGTATCGGCCGCGCTTTCATATATGGTGTCGGAGCGTTTTCAGGCGGGTTTTACGCTCAAACAGCTTTCTCACGAATATTTCCCCGACGCCAGAACGATGAGTCTTCCCGATGTGACATGGGATTCCGTATGGGATGGCTCGGCGCTCACAGCGGATATAGGAATGAGGGCAGTTCTTTCGCGGACGCTTAACGCCGCACTTACTTATCAAAATATAATTCCGGCGGATATAGGGATTTACGATAAGGACGAGGTGCCGTCCATTCTCCGGGTCGCGGGGGATTTTACAAACGGCAAATTTACGCTCGCTGTTTCACGCAATATTAGAGCCCAGGATTGGGGCGATAAAACCACCACCTGTGTCGGAAGTGAATGGAGAATGTCGGATAAACTGGAATTGAGAACCGGCTATAATAATGACGAAGTGGCTTTCGGTTTCGGGTTGAATATGAAAGTGTTTGGTGAGGATTTGCTCACGTTTAATTATGCTTACTGCGTGCCGTCGGGAATCAGTTCCGTTGTTTCCCACCGTATTGAAATGAGGCTCCGGCGCGGTGAGAAAAAAGAAACGCCCAAGCCCGAAAAAGCGGAGAAAAAGGAAATTCTTTGGGAAGACAGCGGTGAAGAGATAGAATTGAAGTAGGGGCAGTAGGGGCAGAGTTTACTCTGCCCGAAGAAAGGGCAAAGCAAGCTTTGCCCCTACAAGAGTATGAATAATGCGGGGAGAAAAAAATGAAAAGATTTTCAAAATTGTTTTTGGCTTTATTGTTTGTTTTGACAAGCGCGCCGAAAGCTCACGCTATTATGGGCGTCACCGAGGTAAGCATAAATGGCAAAGAGGCAACGGTAGTTCTGGACGGCTATCTGAAAATATCGGGCATAGACGTGCTGAAAAGAGCGGACAGAATAAAGATTAAGCTCCCAATATACGTCTCCAAAAATGGCAAGATATTTCCGCAGGTGAATATTACGGAAGCCGCTCTTGAAACCCGTATTATATCCGCCATAAAGATGGGGAAACCCGAGGGCGGAGCATCAAGCCGGCTGTCTTATAAAGTGTCAAAGATGTCTCTTTATGAACCCAAGGGTCAAAGATCTTCAATGAAAGCTTTTTCGGCCGTGACATTCAATAATGAGATTGAGGTGGAATGTAAAGTGATGACCGGTGCAAAAGGCCCGTGGGTTTCATGGCCGTCCACAAAATCCGGAAGCAAATGGGTCAAACAGGTTGATATTATCAAACCCGAAATAAAAAAGAAGATTGAAAAAAGCGTTCTTGAAAAATATGAAAAAGAAACTTCATACTCGGCCGAAATAGTGCCGGGCGGCCAATCGCTTCCGCTTACGGTGACGGAAGTGGAGGTGACGCCGGTACAAGGCGCAGGCACGACAAAGGCTGTGGCGTCCATCGTTCTTAATAACGCCATAAAAATATCGGAAATCAAAGTGAAAGAAATCGCCGGCAAGACCAAGCTTGATTTCCCCGCGTATGTCAATAAGAGGGGCAAAGTGTATCCGCAGATTAAAATTCTTGACCCGGCTTTTGAAAAAGATGTTATTGACGCGATTAACAAAAAAGAACCGTCGGCGAAAACTTCAAGCCAGATATCGTATAAGGTGTCAAAATATTCGCCTTTTACGCGCGGCGGCAGCAAGCTCAAGGTTTTTTGCGCGATGACATTCAATAACAAAATTGAAATTGAATGCAAAATAATGGAAGGCAAATGGGGCGGATGGGTTTCATGGCCGGCTCGCGCTCCCGCGGGCGGCGGCACATGGATAAATCAGGTGGAGATCAAAGACAAAAAACTAAAAGAGGTTGTAGAGCAATCTCTCACAAAAAGATATGAATCGGAATCAGGTTCGTCAACTGAATCAGAGGATGCGTATTGAGGAGGGAGGCGCCTTGCGTAAAACGGAGAATAATGAAATAAGATGCTGATAATTCTAAACTTAGCGCTTCCGGTTATAGCGGGGCTTGTTTATTTTGCCATGGCCTATGAAATAAAAAAGACCACCCGCAGCCGCACGCTTATTATGGGCGAGCTTACCATTAAAGGCACCTTTTACGCTTATGTGGCGATGGGTTTGTGGCTTATGACGCGGCCTCTTCAGAATATTATAGGCCCGTATCCGGCGCCGCTTATCGTTAATTGCGTGAGGCAGTTCCTTATGATAGCCGTGTTCGCGCCGTCGCTGCTGGTGGCCATTTTCAACTGGACGTCGGCAGATAAGAAAGTGCCGAAAACTGTGCAGGCCGCCGTTTTTACCGTGGCCGCTTTTATGGGAATAATATTTGTGCTTATAAACATTACCGCGGTGGACGGTTCAAAAATAATCGCGCAGAATTCCTTTATCACTCTTTATGACGCACAGTGGTTTACAGGCACCGCGCCGCGCCTTGAACTTGTGCTTATACATCTTCTTGTCCAGGGGATATCTCCCGTGGGATTCTGTTTTTTTGCCGCTGGAATCGTCAGGCACAAGAGGCACGATTATCCGCAGGATTCAATTTACAACATGATGACTAAAAAATGGTATTTTTTGGAAGTCTCGCTTATAATATTCGCGTGCTCAATGCTGGCCGCCGGCATTGCGGCGCTGCTTACGGGATACGGCACATATCTTTGGGTTATTTATTTCGCCGGAGCGCTGGTAGCGGGTTTTTTTGATATGAAAGGCATCAAACTGCCGCCGAGGATTGAAAAATGAAAGATAATACCCTTACGGGCACAGGCAAATTTCTTATCGGCGGATTAAATCTCAATGCGGATAAAGCTAAAAAAATGCAGGAATTTTGCCGTCAAAATGATATCAGGAAGATTTCTGTCTTTGGTTCCCGTGCCAGAGGAGATTATAAGCGTGACAGCGATATTGATTTTCTTGTCAAATTTAAAAAAACGAAAGGCCTTTTGGAGCTGCTTTCTATGGAGTTTGAACTTGAGAATATATTCGGGAAAAAAGTGGAAATTATTACTGAGGGCAGCGTGCCTGTTTTTTTAAAAAACGCGATTATGGAAGAGGCCGTACCGATTTTATGAAAGACGATAAATTTTTTATACGAAGCGTATTGGAAAATTTAGATAAAATCCAAAAATTTATAGAAGGTTTTAGTTATGCGGAATTTAAAAAAGATAATAAGACACAATATGCCGTATTTAAAGCGTTTGAAAATATTGGAGAAGCCGTTAAAAATATATCCGCGAATTTGCGTCAAAGGTACAAAAAAGTTCCATGGAAAGAGGTCGCCGGATTGAGGGATAAACTGATTCACGGTTATTTTGGCATAGAAGATAAAATTATATGGAAGGCGGCTAAAAAAGAGGCGGTTGTTTTGAAAAAATTATTTTTGGAGATAAAAAAAGAAGAAAAATGAAGAATAAAAAATATAAATGCAGATCAATAAGTCACGAAAGTCCCGGCTACGCCGGATTGGCACTATGTATTATAACGGCGTTCGCGATGTTTGTGTCGGCGGCGTATGCCGCTGATATATACCTGACTAATTCAAGTTTTGAAGACGGCACGCTTAGCGGCTGGGCTATGGCAGAAAAGACTACCACTGGCGTCAAAGCTTCATCCGATCA
>VMTI01000097.1 GCA_013791675.1 bacterium
CATAAAAGGAGGCCTTTTTCAACTTTTTATCGTTAAGAGTATGAATAATTGGGGATAGAGGAAGCAGAAAAAATAGATAATGATTCACACCTAAAGGAGATAAAAGAGAGAATTCTTGGGAAAGTAAAAGGGGCAGGGAAAAAATGATTTTTAGGCATTCGCAAAAATTTAGAAGAGCGTGCCGGAAAAGAATTAGAACCGTCCCCATTCTTTTGCCATTCTTTTGCCGTCCCCATTCTTTTGCCATTCTTTTGTTGACAGGGGAAATAAAAATTGTACAATAGAGAAGGTTGCATTTGCGAAAGGTTATGAATTGTGTAACCTTATGCGAACATAAACTAATGCAATCGCGGGCGGGATTATGAAAACGTTTAAAAAATTTATATTTGACCGGAGAGCGAAAGGCGGTTATTCATTCACATTGGATGAGATTAAGAAATCTCTCGGCCTTTCATACAATGCGGCGAAGCAAACGCTTTATCAGCATCAAAAGAAAAAGCAGATAGCTATTATACGCAACGGGTTTTATGTGATTATTCCCCCCGAATATTCTCATAAAGGAATGCTGCCGATATATTTATTTATTGACGATCTGATGAAATGGCTTGATAAACCGTATTATCTTTCATTGTTCACCGCCGCGGCGCTCCATGGGGCGGCTCATCAGCAACCAATGGAATCGTTTGTCATTACCGTTAAGCCCGCGCTGCGCAGCATAAAGAATGAAAAACTCCTTATAAATTTTTCGGTTAAAAACGGTTGGGACAAAAGGGATATCGTTCAAAAGAAAACGGACGCGGGATATGTGAAAGTGTCGTCCATGGAGCTCACCGCGCTTGATTTGATGTATTATCTGAAACATTCGGGAATCAACCGCTGCGCGTCTGTTATCAGCGAACTTGCGGAAGGCATGAGCGCTGAAAAATTAAAACGAACGGCGGCGCGCTATGCGAAAATCACAGCCATTCAGCGGCTCGGGTATTTACTGGATACGCAAACAGGCCGAAAAGACCTGGCGAAACAACTGCAAAAATTATTAAATGAAAAAAAATATTTTTATACGACGTTGTCGCCGCACCACGGTAAAAAAGGAACATTCATTCCGAAATGGAAAATCATCAAAAATACCGAAGTGGAATCTGATATATGATTCCACGCAGATACATACAGGAATGGAAATCAGCGTCGGGATGGTTTGTTGATTCTCAGGTTGAACAGGATTTGGTAATTTCCCGCGCCATTGCCGCTATTTTCAGTAATGATTTTCTCAGAGAAAAACTGGCATTCAGGGGCGGTACCGCATTGTATAAGCTTTATTTAACTCCAGCGCCGCGATATTCAGAGGATATTGATTTGGTGCAAATTAAAGCAGAGCCGATAAAGGAAATTCTTGATTTTCTTAGGCAGGTATTAAGCTTTTTGGGTAAACCCGTAGTCAGGCAAAAAGCAGATAACAATACCATATTGTTTCATTTTGATTCTGAAATACCGCCTGTGATGCGTTTGAGACTTAAGGTAGAAACAAATTGCCGAGAGCATTTTTCGGTCATGGGTTATGACGAAGTGCCGTTTAAGGTGGCATCCGGTTGGTTCGCAGGCAGTTGTTTTGTAAACACATATCACTTTGATGAACTTATAGGGACAAAACTCCGCGCGTTATATCAGAGAAAAAAAGGCAGAGATTTGTATGATATTTACAAAGCGTTATGCTCTAAACAAAGTAATTCTCAGAGCATATTAAAATGTTACCGGCAATATATGCTGTTCTCGGCAGGAAGGGTGCCATCTAAAAAAGAATTCTTAAAAAATATTGAAGCAAAAATGGATGACGCCGAATTTTTAACGGACACAGAAGCGTTACTCAAACCGGGAGAAATTTATAATTCCGCGAGCGCTTTCAAACTGATAAAAACAGCGCTTATTGCGGGAATGTAAAAAAATATGTGAAATAAAGTGGTGGGTAAAGCCTTGAAAGTTGAAAAATAGAGAAGGATGGAAGTAATTTTTAATTATTTGCAAAAATTAGAAAAGAGTGGGCCGGAAAAGAATTAGAACCGTCCCCATTCTTTGTCCATTCTTTGCTCATTCTTTGCTTGACCTGGGAGCGAAGTTTTTAATAGTATGCTTTTCGATAGAAATGAAAAACTGTAAAAACATTTTTCTTAACAGGGAAGCCATGCCAAAGACGGCATCCGGGTTCGCAGCGCTATGATGCTGCCGATTTTGCTGGCGGTGGAAGCCTATCTTTATTTTACCGCGCTGACCTCGTCGGTGAAAGAAGATAACTCGCCCGAATTTGAAAAATTGAAAGAAAGCGGGAAGTGCTTCATATACGCTTTTTGGCACGGGCGGCAGTTTTTCCTTATCTATACGCACCGTTTCAAAGGCATCAATATCCTTATAAGCAAATCCCGCGACGGCGGTTATGTGTCGGCTCTGGCTGAAAAGCTGGGTTATTCCCCTGTGAGAGGTTCCACAAGCAGGGGCGGCATGAGAGCTTTGGCGGGAATGATAAAAAAACTGCGGAGCGGCGCTAATTGTGCTTTCACTCCCGACGGGCCGCGGGGGCCCTTAAGAAAAGTGCATCCGGGAGTTGTTTACGCCGCCCGTAAAACCGGTTGTCCTGTTGTGCCTGTTTCTTTTAGCGCTAAGAGAGCCCTTGTTCTCGGGCACTGGGACGAATTTATTGTGCCTGCGCCCTTTAATAAAATAGTGTTTTCGCACGGCGCGCCGCTTTATTTTGACGAGCGCGGCGATATTGACGTTCAGGTGAAAGAATTGGAAAAAGCCCTTAACGCGGTAGCGGAATACGCTGACGGCCGCGCTCGCGGAATTTAAAATAGGGGCTCGGGATTAAGATTCGTAGGAAGTGTTGTAAATTCGGAGGAAATGGTTATGAATGTTATAAAAATAGGCGGTGAAGTTGTAGAAGACCCGCGCGTGTTTGAGGAGTTCCGCTCTCTGCTTGAAAGCATGCTTCCCGCTGCGGTTGTCTTTGGCGCGGGGGTGCAGATAAGCTCAAGGCTGAAAGCTGAAGATATTCCTTTCGGTTTTTACAAGGGCGAGCGTATAACGACGCAGGACATGCTGATGCTGTTAGACGACGAGTTTAAGAAAATGGCAAAAAAAATAGAATCTATGCTCGGTGATATGGAAAGCGTTTTTGTGCATGGAAGCGAAGTGTTTTCCTGCGTCCAGAAATCCAAAAAACTCGGGTTTGTCGGCAAAATAGTTTCCGTGGATGTTTCAAAAGTAAAAGCCGCCGCTGCTTCCGGTACGGCTGTTCTCGTTTCTCCAATAGCTTCTTCAAAAGACGAAAGCGCGCCGGGGCGCGGCGAACTTTACAATGTGAACGCGGATGTTTCCGCGGCGCGCCTTGCCGCCGCCCTCGGTTCAGGCGAGCTTATATTCTGCACAAAAGTAAACGGCGTAAACGACTCTTCCGGAAATTTCATTGAACGGATGGATGCCGTCAAAGCCGCCGAATTCATATCTTCCGGCATTATTGCCGGAGGAATGATACCGAAAGTAAAATCGGCGCTGGAGAGCATTAAAGCGGGCGTCGGCAGTGTGCGGATAGGCCGGACGCTTATAAAGTAATAACAGCGGGAACAGTCCCCTTATGCTGTTTGACAACGGCGCGGCAAAATTGGTAATTTATAGCTGACAAGAATGAGAAAAAAAATATTCATTATTCACGGTAAAGGCGTCCGTAACGGGATAGGGCGGGAAGCCGGCGGCGATTTGGACACTATAAGCTCAAACGTTTTTTACACCGTCTGGGCGCAGAACGCGCTGAAAGAAGAACTTCTGCGCGATGCCGAGCACGGCAAAGATTACGATTTTGACTTCATAAATTATTCAGAGGGGGTTAATCATCTTGCTGTGCACCGCGGCTGTGATGTTTATATTCCCGATTTTCCCGTTGACGCTCTGTCCCCGCGGCTCAAACTGGTGCATATCCGGGACAAGGATGCCGTCGGACTCATTAACAGATACACGGAAAGCCTCAATAATTTCAGGATGTGGATTGTGTCAAACGCTCTTTCCGTATCGGATGAATACAAAAATGTTTTTAACCCCACCTTCAATCAGGTGGCAAAAATAACGGCTTATCAGGATGTGCCGGTGCTTCGGATGGCGAACAACATACTTGATATGACGCGGATAGCCACAGAGCTTTCCGTGGATAACGCCGCGGGCGACAAAACAAAAAAAGACGCTCTTTTATCCGAATTGATGCAGTGCTTTACCGGGGACAACTTTTATAACGCTAAAACAGCCGTCCTTGAGGCGATGAATAATGAAATCAAATACGATATGTCCGAGATCGTCGAGAAAAAAGACGAAATACTCGCTTTGGATAAGGCTCATTCTCTTGATTTATCCAGCCGCGGCCGTATAGGATATACGGACGAACTTATAATTCTCGCAAGCGAAAGCGCGTATTATCTCGCGAGAGGTTATGAACAGCTTCGGGAACTTCCTTTTGATAAAGAGCATTCCAGCCAGTTTGCCGCCGCTGCCGAGAGGGTGCGAATTCAGCTGAAAACTATATTCGCTTTTATGGAAGAAAAAATAGAGACAGCCGGCCGGCAGGATGATTTCATAAAAAATAAATTTGCCGCGTTCGCGGAAAAGGTAAAAGATTCTCTTAATATCCTGGATGGGCTCCCCGGTTACAGGACGCCTCCTGTTTCGGAAAGCGGATTTCCCATAACGGTTATGCTTATGGAAGACACCACGGGAAAAGCCGTTTCTGGCATTGACATAATGTTTGAGCGCCTCAGGGGCTCCGGGAAAATATATTCCGCGGCAGGTGTTGAGCTGGGTTCAAAATCAGCTGTTGTCAAAACACTCGCCGACGGCTCGGCGTATGCGCTGTATAAACCCGCGGCGAAAGATGAGATTTTTCAGATTAATGTCACCTATGACGGCCTGCATGTTATGCTTGTGCCGGAAGAAGTGAATGAGAAACCGTGCGTTTCCGCCACGCCTGATTACATAATAGACGAAGACCTCGTGCCGGACGATGAGGATGTGCCCGTTGATACGCTTAAGGCATCTCCTTTCGCGCACAATCTTCCTCTCATTCTGATTGAGAGAATGTTCCGTTTTCTCAAAGAAAACGATGTGAATGTTGTTTCCATAGACGACCACCATCCCTATAATCCCGAAGTGCTTAGTTTGCTTACGAAACTCAGAGACGAGGGAATAATAGGCAGTGTTCAGATTCACGCCGCTCCGCGCGGCGTTGACGAAGCGGACGAAGATAAGAAGTGCGGCGCCGACCTCATATATGAGAAAATGGTGAAGGGGAAACGGTGGGATAATCCGGGTCTGAAGCATTTGAGAGACATCGCCCATGTCCAGGATTTATATCTTCCCCGGCAGTTATGGCCGGAGTCCATGGGTCCCAAAGACAGGGGGCTTGGAATAGAAATATCAAAGCTCATAGGATCTTCCTTCAACAAAATAGAAATGACGCTCGAATTGGCGCGCCTGGAAAGCAGAGAGGCCCTGGAAAACATAATGTCTTCTACGGGCTGGAACAAATTTGTCAAGGAATATGAAGACGGGCTCGCGAAGGTGCTCCCGCGGACAGAGACAAATATGGCGCAGATGCTTTTTATCAGAAAACCCGAAGGCTGCGATTATGATAAATGTTTAAGTTTTAAGGATAAGCTTAAAATTTTTTTCTGCTCGCCCAAAGATGCCGAAGAGAAAGATTTTTTTATAAGGGAACTGTACGCCAAAAATCCGAAAAACCGCCTGATAATCATGGCGGCGCTGTCGCCTTTTACGAGCGCGAAACTGGGGGAGACAAAAATAAACGTGGCGTCGGCCATAAATTATCTTCTGCATGAAAAAAAATATTACGCGGATTATTTCTTCTACTGCTACGGTTCTCAGATAATGACGACGAGAAAACCCAATAATGAAGACGAGACAATAAACCTGAGCACGCTCATGCAGCACATAGGCACAAAAGCCGACGGCGGGCACAAGGGCGCGGCGACCTGCCAGCCCCTTTCAAATCCGCAGTTCCCGAAAAAAAGGCTTCTTAAAGTCGGAGACAGGAACATACTGGAATTTTTTTATTACATAGCCGGCAAGGTCACGGAATACGCGCCGTCGCTTTCACTTCTTTCGGTGAAACCGGTAGCCGTTAAAAGTTATGAAAAGACTTATGAGAAAGTGCTGGAGAAGGTGAAGTACAACGTCATAGAATACACTTTCACGCACAACGACACCGGAAAAACGCTGAGAGCCGTTCTCACAAAAGCGCCGAAAGTGGCCAAGGACGGTTCCGAAAATAAGCCCGGCATAACGCAGGTGCTGGAATGGACAGGCCGCAAATATAAACCTGAATATATCTTTTTTCTGCAGGGCGGCATGTACAGTATGGAGCTTTATAATTACGCCGACCCGATGAAAAGGCTTGAGCTTCCGGCGCTGTCGCAGCTTGTCGGCTGGGACGAGGACGGCGGCTGCGATGGAATATCAATAGCTACGCCCAAAAGAAACCGCCGCATACCCAGGGATTTGAGATGGCTGAGGGAGTCCGATTTTCTGGAGCTCGGATACAGAATATCCGAATATATAAACGCGGGAAATTCCGAGTGGAAGATAACTTCCGTGAAAGCCGTGAAGCCGGCTCTGGGCGGTCAAAAGAAAGAAAATCTTCCCCCCATCGCGGCGCATGCCTACAGGATAAATTTTCTGCGCGCGAAAGACGCGAATCCCGTGTATCCCAAAACATTTAAGGCACTGGCGGTAATGGCGCCTTTTGTTGACAGAAAATCGGGAGCTTTTGAACTTCCCATGGCTCTTGTATGCGAGGAACTCAAGGCGCTTAAAGCTGATTATCTCGTGTATATGGATTGGAAGAGAATACAGATAGTTAACATTTCAAACGGCCGCGCGCTTATAAGCTGCGCGGATATAGCCGAAGCTTTGACGGGCCAAAAAGGCGAGCTCAAAAATATCGTCTCATTTGAGAGAAGCTCAATAACCGGCATTCCCGCGGAATTTGAAAAACTCTATCACAGCAATGCCGTAAAATTTCTTAAATTTTTCGCGGATAAGCTTTCCGGAAAATTAGGCTATTACAGCGACTGGCCCTCTCCCGCCGACAAAGAGCTGGCCTCGCTCAGTTCTTACCCTTTATCGGAAAAGAAATTCCAGTCAAATTACAGGCGCTCCCACAACGCCTGAAAACGGCTGTTCTTAAAGTTCGTTATAAAAGTATTAAGGACGTCCCCATTTTCCATTTTCTCTCATTGCCCCATTTTATTTCATTTGATAGAATTACTCTATTGTGTAATGGAGGGTAGAGATAATGAAAAAAATATTTTTAGCGCTGATTTTGATTGCGGGCTGCACTGACGGCTATGTGGCGAGGGTGGGTTCAGATAAAATCACCGAAGGCTCGTTTAAAAACCGTATGCTGGATGTGCCGACGTATTACAGAGGTTTTCTTGAAACAGAAGGCGGCCGCCGTCAGTATCTTGAAGGCATAGTGAATGAGAGTATTCTCGTTGAGCTTGCCAAAGCCAAGGGCATTCACCGCCGTCCGGAAGTGCGCGACAGAATAAAAGCGCTGGAAGACCAGATTCTGCTTGAGCAGGTTGTTGAGGAACTCAAGAAGGGGCCGCTTAAAATAGAGGAAGCGGAGATAGAAGAATATTATCAGAAGAATCAGGATTTTTATCTGCATCCCCCGAGGATGAGAGTTTCCCACATACTTGCAGCGTCAAAGGATGAGGCCGCGAATGTGCTCGCGCAGATAAAAGACGGAGTAAGCTTTTCCAAGCTTGCGTCGGAGAATTCCATAGATAGAAATACCGCCCAAAAAGGCGGGGATATAGATTATTTTGAACGCGGCGACATGGTGCCGGAATTTGAAGAGGCGGCATTCAAGCTTCAGAATATAGGCGATATATCGCCGGTTGTTAAAACGCCTTTCGGGTGGCACATAATCAAACTGACCGGCAGAAGCACCGCTGTTTCAAAAACCAAAGAAGACGCGAGGGATGAGATTGTGCAGTTTCTGAGCAAACAAAAACTTGATGGCCTGCTTGTATTCTACAAGAAAAAATTTAATGTCAAAGTGAATTATGACAGGCTTCCCCATATTTATCCGCCGTGGTACATACCGAAGGAAGAGGGGAAAGAGGAGAATAGCAAATGAAAAAAAATATTTTTGCCTTGGCGGCGCTGCTTATAACGGTGCCCGCGTCATCGCGCGTGCTGGATGGAATTGTGGCCACGGTAAACGGCAAAGCTATATTTTATTCGGAATTTTCCGAGAGGATTAAACCTTTCCAGGCACAGGTAAAAGGCACCGCGCAGTCCGCCGAAGATACGGAGAAACTTGAGAAGAGGGTCAAAAAAGAAATACTTGACGCTATGATAGAGGAAAAGGTGCTTTTGATTAAGGCGGAGCAGGAAAATATGCAGATTACCAAAAGCGAAGTGGATCAGGGGATCGCCGAAATACGCGCGAGATTTAAAACCGAAAAAGAATACACGGAGGAAATAAACAAACAGGGACTGACGGATTCAAAGATGCGTGAGAATATCAAAAATCAGCTTATAACTATAAAGCTCATAAACAAGGAAGTCCGCTCGAATATTCCCGAACCCAACGAAAAGGAAATGAAGAAGTTTTATGAGGGCAACGAAGACAAAATGATTGTCGGCGAACAGGTCAGGGTAAAACAGATTTTTTTTGAGTTCAAAGACAATGCCCCGAAAAAAGAATTAATGGTGAAGGCGAAAAGTGTGCTTTCCGAGGCGAGGAATAAGCCCGACACTTTCTCGGCTCTCGCTGAAAAATATTCTTCTGTTCCTGAGAATGCCGGCGACACCGGTTATTTCGGCCGCGGCGAAAAAATCCCCGAATTTGAAAAACCATGTTTTAAGCTCAATGTCGGTGAAATATCCGAAATTTTTGAAACGCCGCTGGGTTATCACATAGTCAAATGCATAGGCAAAAACGCTCCGGATAAAAAGACTTATGAAGAGGCGAAAGATTACATAAAAAATTATCTTTACAGCGCCGCTATGGAAGAAAAATACACCGCATGGGTGCGGGACCTGCGCGATCAGGCGGCGATAAAAATACTGGATAAGAAACTGTTTGAATAAGACCGTACTCATTACTTCGGGCGATCCCGCGGGAGTCGGTGGCGAAGTTATATTGCGCCTGGCCGCAAATGAAATATTCAGGAGCGTTCCCTCGCTGGTCGCGGGAAGGAAATCTATTTATGAAAAGCTCGCTTCCGATATGGGATTTCCCGTTGATATAAACCTTGTTGATAATTCTTTGCGCCTTAAGAGCGGCGCTCTGAATATTATTGAACCCGCCTGCGAAAATAAATTCATTTACGGCGCAGGGCCGGGGGAAGCGTCATCACGCGAGGCTCTGGCGTATCTTGAGCTGGCCTGCGGCCTCATAAAAGATAAGGCTGCGGATAAACTTATTACCGCGCCCGTTTCAAAAGAAGGGATAGCTTCTTTAAGAGAAGATTTCTCAGGGCCCTTAGAGATTGCGAAGCAATCTCTAGGACTAAAACCTGGAAATCTTTCAGATTTCTCAGGGCATACATATTATCTGGCCGATTTTTTCGGCGTTGAAAGAAAAAAAGCCGTGATGCTTTTTCTCTCGCGAACGATTAGGGTTGTCCTTGTCACCCAGCATCTTCCGCTTAAGGACGTTTCTTCCGCAATAAATAAAGAAGCCGTCGTGAACGCGGCTGTTGCCGCAGGCCTTGCCGGAAATTTTATGGGAATAGAAGCCCCGCGCATCGCGGTCTGCTCGCTGAATCCCCATTGCGGGGACGGCGGTATCCTCGGCCTTGAGGAGAAGGAAGAGATAATTCCGGCGGTGGAGGAATTGCAAAAAAGAGGGATACACGCATACGGACCCATGAGCGCGGAAGACGCGAGCTCCGGAAGTTTGAAAAATAAATATGATTTTATCGTCGCCATGTATCATGACCAGGGAATATTGCCGGTGAAGCTGTTTTCGCACGGCCGCGCGATTAATTTCACATGGGGGCTTCCCTTTATAAGGGTTTCGCCTCTTCACGGCACGGCTTTTGATATTGCCGGGCAATTCATCGCGCGGGCGGAATCCATGATTGAATGTTTCAGGGTTATTTCGGAGCTTAAATGACGCCCTCCCCCAGCAAAAGAATACTTGTCATAGCCGGGTCCCGCCGGTCAGGAGCTTTCATAAGATTTTTGGATTCAAGCCCGGATTACAATGTCACCGGCGTTTACGCGGAAAAAGGCGGTGAAGATATTTTTTCTGAGGCGCGTTTACAGGAAATACCCATTATTGACGACTGGAGAGAATTCCTGAAAACCCGCGAATGTGACGCCGTGCTTGATTTGAGCGGCTCCGGATCTATGTCTGATAAAATAAAAATGGAAGCGGCACCTTTGGGAATAGAGGTTATGGGCGAGATGACAGCCAATCTTATATGGAGTCTTTTGCGTGCTTCCTGGGCGAGAGATGTTTTTGACCGGCTTTTATCCAAAATAGAACCGTCGTGGTCTTTTGACGAAATTCTCATTCTTGTTCTTGAATCGGCGAGGAAACTCACTTCCTCTTCTTCGGGAATAATTTTTCTGGGTAAAAAAGGCGCTCTCACGGATAAAATTTCATGGGGTATCGGCGGAGCGGAATGCGAGGAAGCGCTTTCGCAGGTGAAGGATTTTGCGCGCCCGGAAAAAGATTTTTATAAAAATCACGCGCGCTCGCTGTATATCCCGCTTTTTGACAGCGGCTCTCTCATGGGCGGGCTCGCGTTATTTGATGTGAAATCCGATAACATTGATGACGGTATAACGGAACTGATACAGAATAAAATAACCGGCATAATAATACAGACGAAAGCTTTGCATAAAACGATAAAGCTTTCAAATGTGGACGGCCTTACGGGGCTTTTTAATCACCGTTTTTTTCACGAGCGCATGGAGAAGGAGATATACAGGGCGCAGCAGTATGACCTGAATTTTTCACTTATGATTCTGGATATTGACGATTTCAAAAAGTTTAATGACACTCACGGGCATCTGGCGGGAGACAAACATTTAAAAACCATGGCGAAGATTCTGCATTTTATACTCAGGGAAACGGATTTTGTGGCCCGTTACGGTGGCGAGGAATTTGCCGTTATACTTCCGGAGGCGCCCATAGGCGGAGCGCTTATAGCCGCCGAAAGAATCCGTAAAGCGGTTGAAAATCAGAATTTCGCAGGCTCTCTCCGTTCCACCGTCAGCATAGGCCTTGCCGCGTATCCCGATCACGGCGTCAAAAAAAACGACATTATAGACAAAGCCGATAAAGCTCTTTATGAGGCGAAAGCCGCCGGCAAGAACAGAGTGCGTGTATTCGGAACTTAATCCCCGGCGAATGACAGTTTGTCCGGAGCCAAATGAATTTAGTTCTAAAACGGCTTTCTGCTAAATCTCAATGAGCCATTTTTCGGATGAGCGGCAGCGGTTTTCTCTTAGCCTCTTTCAATCTGAGGAATATTTGCTATAATGCTGTTTAGATTTTTGAGGATATTAAGGGAGGACTAAGATGGCGATAGGAAAGACGGAGAAAGAGGAAGTTATTAAGAAGTTCGGCAAGGGCGCTAAAGATACAGGTTCGGCGTCTGTGCAGATAGGCATTTTCAGCACGAGAATAAATGATATTACTGAGCACCTGAAAGAGCACAAAAAAGATAAGCATTCAAGAATGGGTTTGATAAAGCTTGTTTCAAAGAGAAAAAAGCTTCTTTCATATCTGAAAAGAACGAACGTGGAAGAATACGGCAATATAACGAAGGAATTGAAAATAAGAGTGTAAAGTGTGCTTTCCGGCAAGGATGATCGGAAAAGCGAAAGGAAGGAAAGAAAAATGATTAAAGTTGAATCACAAGTTGCAGGAAGAAAGTTGACAATTGAAACAGGATCGTGGGCGAAACAGGCAAACGGTTCATGCACGGTCAGATACGGTGACACGGTGGTGCTGTGCGCGGTGACGATGGGCGAGGCAAAAAACGCGGGCTTTATGCCGCTGACGGTGGATTACAAGGAAATGACATATGCCGCGGGAAAAATACCCGGCGGATTTTTCAAGAGAGAAGGCCGCCCGCGGGATTCAGAAATACTTACATCACGTATAGTGGACAGGTCTCTGAGGCCTTTGTTTCCGAAAGGTTTTGTGCAGGAAGTGCTGGTGTCCGTAAAAGTGCTTTCTTCAGATGTTGAAAACAAGGCGGATCTTCTGGCGCTAATAGGGTCCTCGGCGGCTCTTCTGGTATCGGATATCCCTTTTACGACGCCGGTGGCGGTCTGCCGCGTGGGTTTTAAGGAAGATAAATTTATTATCAATCCCACAATTTCCGAAATAGCCGAATGCTCTCTGAATCTAATAGTGGCCGGAACAAAGACCGGTATTACAATGATAGAGGGCGGTGGAAACGAGGTTTCTGAAGACAAGGTTGAGAGCGCCGTGAATCAGGCGAAGCCCGTTATAGACGGCATAATAGCGCTGTGCGAGGATTTGCGCGCGAAAGCAGGTAAGGAAAAAGTGGAAGGCATAAGGATGCCGGCCATAGCGGAAGAATTTAAAAGTAAAGTTACAAAAGAAATTGAACCAAAACTTCTTGAGGCATTCAAGGAACCCAGCCATATGAAACGCGGCGCTGTTATTTCGGCAATCAAAGCCGGCACCGCTGAAAAGCTGACTATTTCCGACGATGAAAAGGCCGCTTATGAGGAAGTGTTTGACGGATGCATAAAAGATATTTTCCTGAAGAAAATAAAAGTGGATAAGGTGCGCCTGGACGGAAGGGCTTTTGACGAAATCAGGCCCATCAGCTCCCAGGTGTCGGTTTTACCGCGCACTCACGGTTCCGCGGTTTTTACGCGGGGCGAAACGCAGGCTCTCGCTACCACGACATTGGGAAGCGTGTCGGATAAGCAGATAATGGACGAGCTTGAGGGCGATTACAAAAAAAGATTTATGCTTCATTATAATTTTCCGCATTTCGCGACGGGCGAGGTGGGATTTCCCCGCGGGCCCGGACGCCGTGAAATAGGCCACGGTTATCTTGCGGAAAAATCCCTTGAGCCGCTTCTTCCTTCGGAAGAGCAGTTTCCTTACACGGTGAGGGTCGTGTCGGAGATTCTTGAATCCAACGGTTCTTCGTCAATGGCCAGTGTCTGCAGCGCATGTCTGTCGCTGATGGACGCGGGTGTGCCTCTTAAAGGCATCGCGGCCGGTATTGCGATGGGCATAGCGGATATAGGCGATGAGAAAATTCTTCTTGTGGATATCGCGGGAGAGGAAGATCACCTTGGCAATATGGATCTTAAAGTAGCCGGCACTAAAAAGGGAATCACCGCCGTTCAGATGGATCTCAAGATGGAATCTCTTGATGTGGACACATTCAAAAAAGCGCTGGCGCTGTCGAGGGAAGCGCGGTGCAAAATCATAGACAAAATGGCCGAGTCTTTACCTTCCTCACGAGTCGAAGTGTCGCAGTTCGCTCCACAGATAGATTCTGTGAAAATAAGTGTGGATAAGATAGGCGCGCTTATAGGCCCCGGAGGCAAAAACATAAAGGGCATAATAGCCGACACAGGTTGTGAAGTTAATGTTGACGATAACGGCCTTGTACAGCTTGCCGCTGACAGCGTTGAAAGCATCAATGCCGCTAAGCAGATGATAGAATATCTCGTGGGCGATATTGAGCTGGGAAAAATTCATATGGGGAAAGTGATAAAGACAGTGAATTTCGGGGCTTTTGTACAGATATATCCCGGCACTGAAGGCCTTGTTCACATATCCGAGCTTGCCGCGAAAAGAATCAATCTGGTCACCGATGTGGCGCAGGAGGGCGATCAGATTCTTGTTAAGGTTCTTTCTGTCGACGACAGAGGAAAAATAAGACTGTCCCGCAAAGAGGCGCTGAGAGAACTCAATATCAGCGATGAAAGCCAGTACAGTAAGTGAAGCCTAAGAAAAAAAGCTCGACGTCAGAACTGATTTCTTTTTTTGAAGAATGCTATTCTCTTATGAAGGTGAAAGGAATCAGGGAATTCGGGTTTGAAAAAGGCGAAATCAAAATCAGTATAACAAGAGCCTCGACGGCAGGTGCCGGCGTTTTTGGCGAGGGCATCACTTCGTCGCGCTCCGGCACATACACCCCGGCGGAGGAATTCCCGCGGGAGATTAAACGCCGTAAAGAAGAACCCGCGGAAAAGAAGGCGTTAAACACAATAAAATCGCCCCTCTCAGGGGTGTTTTATAACGCGGCGTCTCCGAATTCAAAGCCCTTCATAAATCCGCCGTGCAATGTATCCAAGGGCGACACTCTCTGTATAGTTGAGGCGATGAAAGTGCTGAACGAAATTGAAAGCCCTTCACACTGCCGGATAATCACAGCGATAGCCAAAAACGCGGAGCTTGTAAAAAAAGACGACGAACTTTTTGAGTTTGAATAATTTCCGTCAATACGGAAAAGTTGAAGTAGGGGGATGATATGAAAGTTACGGATGTTGTTATCAGGATGTCGAAGGGTTCTTCTAAGATAAAAGCTTTTGCCGTTGTCGCTTTTGACAATGATTTTACGGTAAACGCTTTTAAAGTTGTTGATGGGCCAAACGGACTTTTTGTAGGCTCTCCCTCACAGAAAGGTGCTGACGGGAAATTTTACAATACGATAAGAATGAAGAGAGATTCGGGAATAAGCAGCGAAGTCACCGAAAAAGTGCTTGCCAAATATAATGAAACCGTTGGCGCCTCCGGAAATGACACAGGGGCTGAGGGTCAGGAAGAAGACGTTCCGCCGGAATTTGACGAACCGGCGTAAGTAAAATTCGGCCCGATGCTTAAAAGTGTTTTTTTAGGTCTTGTGCAGGGGCTCACGGAGTTTCTGCCTGTCTCGTCGTCAGGTCATCTTCTTTTAGCCAACAGTATTATGGGAAGAGCCCCCGGCGCGGCTTTTCAGGAAATAGCTTTTCTTCATCTAGGGACGCTTCTGGCGGTGCTTTTCTATTTCAGGAAAGGCTTAGCGTCTCTCGTTATTGATTTTTTCAGACGCGGTGCCCGACCCGGCGGACGAAGCGGTTCTTCCGCGAGAATGACGGTGGTTTATCTTTTTATCGCCAGTATCCCGGCGGGTATTGCCGGAGCGCTTGCGAAAGACGCTCTTGACCGGATTTTCGCCGTGAACTCGGTATGGATATCGCTTTTCTTTATTGTGAACTCGGTGCTTCTTATAGGAAGCGATTTCATAAAAGAAAAAAGCGCGACTCTCGACGGCAAAAAATCATTTCTCATAGGGGCTTTTCAGGCGCTGGCTATTCTTCCCGGAGTTTCCCGCAGCGGTTCTACAATAGGAGCGGGAGTGCTCATCGGTATGACCCGCGAGAAGGCAGTGGAATTTTCTTTTTATATGAGTATCCCCGCCGTTCTTTTCGGCAATCTGCTTGTGTGCGATTTTAACGGTTCTTTGCTGAACGTGCCCATGCTTGTTGCTACCGTCACCGCTTTTTTGTCGGGCCTCGCGGCTATAAGTTTGCTGATGCTCATGGTGAAAAAAGCAAAACTCAGATATTTCGGTTTCTACACTCTGGCGGTTGCGGCGATTAACCTATTTCTTATATGAGCAAAAATAAAAATAATAAGCCGGACAGTAATGAGCAGCCCGACCATTCAGCCGATATAGCCGGTATTTTGCTTGTCGCGGCGGGTTTGATGATGACGTTGTGGCTTAACTGGGAGCCCGCACAGGGCTTTATAGGAAAAAATATCGCGGCGGCATCCTATTATCTTTTCGGCTGGGTTTCCAATGTTTTTTCCCTGTTACTCGTTGTTTCCGGGGCTCTTCTTATCGCCAAAATAACCGTGCCTAATTTTTGGAAGAAACTGGGCGGGCTTGTGCTTCTTCTGCTCTCCGCGAGCGCCGCTGTCCATCTTTTCGCAATGAGCAGAAATCCCAGGATAAGCCCGGCGGGAAAGGTGGGCGAAATACTGGGAATACTTTTGAAGAATTTGTTAGGCCGGAAAGGTTCTTTTGTGGCCTCTTTTGCCGGCGTGTTGGCGGCATTCATAATGGCTTTTGATATGGGAGCGATGAGTCTTTTCAGGGCAATGGCTTATCCTTTTGTGAAAGCCGCCGCGGGATGCAATTTTATTTTAAGTCTGCTCAAAAAACGTTTGACGGCAGTTTCGGGAGACATAGTGAGGCCTCGGCCTGCGTCTAAAACATTGTCTTCCGGAGCCCCGCCTAAAAACATAGTCAAAATCCGAAAAGCCCATAAGCCGGATGTTCCCGCTGATGACGACGGTAACAGCAGTGATGCCGACGATGATTCTGAGCCTTCCGGCAATGAAATTGCCTCAGGCGAGATGCAAAGCGCTAATAATGAATATCTTCTTCCGGGCACGAATATGCTTATTAAAAGTCCCCGCCAGGAAAAAGAATCCCCCGAACCCAAGCCTCTTGAGGAGGCGCTGTCTTCATTCGGTATAAACGCCGAAGTGTCAGATATAGTTATAGGCCCGGGCGTGATAAGGTATGAACTTTCGGTGCCGGCCGGCCAGAAAATATCAGCCATACAGAGTTTGAGCAATGATATAGCGATGCAGCTTCGCGCGGAATCAATAAGGATTCTCGCTCCCATACCGGGCAAGGCCGCCGTAGGAATAGAGGTGCCCCGCGCCCACCGTGAAAAGATAAATATCAGAGAACTTTTAGAATCCGACAGTTTTACCATGACCCCCGCC
>VMTI01000084.1 GCA_013791675.1 bacterium
CCGTTATAGCCTCAATGAAAGCTCTGTTGGGAGAAGAAAGTCCCGACGCCATAAAAAAAAGGGGCCCTGAAAAAAGAAAGCAGATAAAAAGAAAATGATCAAAATTATCAGCCTTCCGGCACACGTAGCCGTATAAAAGCGGCGCAAAAATAAAAAAAGGCCCGAAAAACGTAAAACCCAGCGCGGGATAAGTTAAAAGCGATTTGAGCGTCACGTTATGATGTGCCCCGTGAAGCGCGAAAGTGCCGTAATCCTTCCTTAAAATAACTCTCAAAAAACTATTAAATGTTGACGGGTCCCCCCAGTTAAACACTGCCCCGCCTTTGGCGCGCAGAATAAGAAATATATTCGCCGAAAAACCCGCCCATGCGGCGCATGTCAAAATAATAACAAAGCGGAAATCAAACATTTTTCTTTTAACCAGCAAATATATGATTCCCGGCAGAAGAAGAATAAGAGTCTGATGATTAGCAAGGCCGATTCCGAAAAGAAAAGCAGCGGCGGCGGCGCTTTTCCTCCGAGGTATATACAAAAGGTATATTATTGCGCAGGCAAAAAGAAGATTCAGTGTAAAGACTTCGCAGACAACGGCTGAAGAAAAAACAACTTGAGAGAGACAAAAATAAATAAGCAGCGGGGGGGCCACCCAGCGCGACATAAAAATCAGCGCGAAAAACACAAAAAGAGCGTTTATGAAGTTCATGCGGTAAGCTATATTTCCCGCCGGAAAAATCGTCCGCATGGCCGAGCTTATGATTATGAAAACGGGATAACCCGGCGGATGAGCCACCCCCAGCGTCGCAGATGCGGCAATGAGTTCGCTTGAATCGCCGACGTATATAGACGGCGAAAGATTATAGATAAAAATAAAAAGCCCCGCCAATGCGGCGGCAAACGCTGTTTTTCTCATTACCAGCGTCCTAAAATTATTTTATTCCCTTTTATTTTCTTCATTGAAGGAAAAGCTTCTTTGATTGAGCCGCTCCTTAAAACGGCTTGGTCTTTTTTTAATTCAATGCTTAATTCTGAGCGCGGATCACGCTTATATAAAATATTGGCGGCAAGAAAAGCCTTTTCAAGTCCGGAACCCCTGCCGAAATTCCATACCTCATCCGGCTGGGCCAGGCGGTAATCCTCTTCATATATTGACTCATCGGCCATCGCGCGAATCTCGGAAATGGCATCTTTATCGGTCATATCCTTAAGCGCTTCAACCGACACGGGATTGCGCGTGAGAGCCGCGTAGGCAAAAGGCTCTATTGCTGTTTCTCTCATATCCCGCAGAACGTAAAATGAAAGATTAACAGTTTCATTCGCGTTTCTTATATCGGATAGCCTATTGATTATAGCTTCTCTACCCATGCAGGGGTCTATCTCCAGAGCCGGGCACTTAATAAGATTTTTCTTTTTGATATCGGGAATATCCGCGTTTGTAACGCAGAATTCTTTAATACCGGCTATTAGTTTTTTTAAATTGAAACAGTGCCCCTTAAATTTTTCCTCAAAAATTTTGACGTTTTTAACATTTGAAAAATCGAGAGGCTGAGATGCAAGATAACTTTCTATATCATTGAGCATAAGCCGGCCGGGAAGAGGGCTGGCGTAAAATTCCGCGGGCGTGATTTTATCAATGAGATCCTTTCTCGTGTCATCGGTAAAAAAATACGGATATTTCATCTCATATTCAAACAACGTGTCCAGCCCCACATAACGGTCATGCCCGCGGAGATGCCATCTCACCTGAAAACACTTGTGAAGATCAGTGTTCCGGCGAAGAAAAGCCCCGAGAACAGCTGGAGTAAGTTCAGTTTTAAGATAATCGCCTAGTTTTTTTCTAAAAAGACCGTACGCGTCGGGATCTATGGACGCCTTTTCGTAAATAGTGTGTATAAAGCCGCTTTCGTGGGCGAGGACAGTGACTTTTTCGTTTTCAAGCGCTCTACGGGCTTTAACTGAAAGAGCCGTTCCGTTAAACCACATATTTTTTGTGACGATCCTTCTGTTGTTGGTCAATACTCCTTTGCCTAAATTCACAAAATTTTGCGAATGAAGGGGTGTGCCCATAAGAAAAATGTCTTTCAGCGGAATTTCGGCGACGATAAAAAGCGCCGCGGCGTACAGCGCGGCCAGTGAAACGCATTCGCCGGCTCCTGATGAATAAAATTTTTTATGACGGAAAGCGTCCATCGCCTCCACCGTTTCGGTTTTCCAATAAGGAATTATTTCGTCGGTATATTTTTCAAGGCCGAAATGACGCCTTATGTCTATGTCAAAATAATATTTATCACCTTCATATCCGAAAAGCGCATTTGATTTTGAAAGCGTTTTCTCGTCCACAAAATCTATAAAACGCGCCATTTCCCTGCTTTTGGAGGTGAGCCCCCACGTCTCAAGATCTAAATTGAAAGCATAATTGTCCATTATAAACTGTTTCAGCCGGTGAATCCGACGCAGAGGAGACATTTTTTTCATGCCGCTGAACCAGCTCCGAGACCGCCACCGCCATATTTTAGGCGACATTATGTTAGCTAGAACAAGACTATAGAGAAGCTCCGGAAAAACGAATATTTCCATATCCGACAGCGTCACTGCCGAAGATTTTTTTTCAAGATCTATTTTGGATTTATTTTTCCGCATGGAAAAATTCCAGAGCGCTTCCCGTTATAAACTAACGCCACTTTACTCTGCCGCTAATTCCCCTTTTTCGTAAAAGGGTCGGTCCGCCGCAGGCGGAACGGGGTATTTAACGGTATCCGTATAGTTTTTGTAATAAATTCTCAAACTCTCTTTAATGTCTATATGGCTCTTCCAGCCAAGCGAGGAAAGACGCGAAACGTCAAGAAGTTTCCTGGGGGTGCCGTCAGGTTTTGAAAAATCATTGAGGATTTTTCCATTGAAACCGACTGTGTTTTTGATTATTTGGGCGTATTCAGCAATGGTTTTATCCGAGCCGCTACCTATATTAACAAATTCCCCGATGTCTTTATAATTTTTATTTTCCATCAGAAAAACGCAGGCGTCGGATAGATCGTCTGAATTCAAAAATTCCCTGTATGGCTTCCCCGTTCCCCATATATAAACACAATCGCCGCTAATTCCGAGTTTGCCAAGAATTTTTACTAAAGCGGGCCGATCGCTGAAATCTATTTTACCCTCATACCCGAAGCCGAGAGGGTATTTTATAAGGTCATTTTTAATGCCCTCGAAATCATCTTCGGAAAGCAGTTTCGCAAGATGGAATTTTCTTGTGAGCATTGGAAGAACATGAGCCGTTTCCAGATTAAAATTGTCGTTTTCACCGTATAGGTTGGTGGGCATCACGGAAATAAAATTCGTGCCGTACTGACTGTTATAATACCGGCAAAGTTTAATAGCCGCGATTTTCGCCACGGCATAAGGCTCGTTCGTAGGTTCCAGCGCTCCTGTCAATAGATATTCCTCTTTCATCGGCTGAGGGCAATTTTTGGGGTATATGCAGGAAGAGCCCAGATTCAGAAGTTTTTTCACGGAATACTTATATGAAGCGTGAATAACATTGCCCGCAATCATCATATTCTCGTATATAAACTGCGCCGTATAGGTGCTGTTGGCAAGAATGCCTCCCACTTTCGCGGCGGCGAGAAAAACATATTCCGGCTTTTCATCTTCAAAAAACTTTTCAACATCCGCCTGGCGGGTGAGATCCATTTCTTTGGAACTCCGGCAAACAATATTATCGTAACCCTTCTTTTTTAAATTCCGTAAAAGAGCGGAACCCACAAGCCCCCTGTGCCCGGCAACATATATTTTTGAGTTTTTATTCACTGATTAATCCCGCGAATAATTTCATGGCCCTGTTAAGTCTTATCATTAGATTTTCCGTAAAACGAAATTTCGTGTTCTGTGTATGTGAATCCTTTTGCCCTGGATAATGCTATCCCGCAGCCCCTCGGATCCATGCCTAAAAGCTTCATATCATAATCAAGCATTATTTTCACAAGTTCTCCGAACGTTATTCGGGGATTCCATTTTAAAATTTTTTTCACTTTCGTTATATCAGCTTTCAGATAATCCACTTCCGTGGGACGGAAATATTTAGGGTCTATTTCAATAAGAGTGTCACCTGTTTTCACCGTTGTAACAGCCCCGCTGATTTCTCCGGCGATACCTTTTTCGCCAGCGCCTTCGCCAATCCATTTTATTTCAATATCCGCGTAATCAAAAACTTTTTCCACAAACTCGCGCACCGAATGGCTTTCTCCCGTGCCTATGACATAGTCATCCGCCTTCTCCTGCTGTAAAATAAGCCACATGGCCTCACAGTATTCAGGAGCAAATCCCCAGTCCCTTTTCGCGTCCAGATTTCCCAGATAAATTTTTTTCTGGGTTCCTTTGAGAATGCCGGCGACGGCCCTTGTAATCTTCCTCGTCACAAAAGTTTCGCCGCGCCGGGGGCTTTCATGATTAAAAAGTATGCCGTTGCTGGCAAAAAGGTTATAGCCCTCTCTGTAATTGCGCACAAGCCAATAGGAATAAAGTTTTGCCGCGGCATAGGGGCTCTGCGGCTTAAAGGGCGTCATCTCGCCCTGGGGGGGAGGCGCCGCTCCGAACATTTCAGAGGAGGATGCCTGATAAAATTTTGTTTTAATCCCGCTTTTTCTCACCGCCTCAAGAATTCTTGTCGTGCCCAGCCCCGTTACGTTGCCGGTGTATTCCGGTATGTCAAAACTCACCCTTACATGCGACTGCGCTCCAAGATGATAAATCTCGTCGGGCTTCAGATTGTAAATAACGTTTGTTATCTGCTCACTATCGGACAAATCACCGTAATGGAGAAAAAATTTGGCCCCTCTCGTGTGAGTGTCCACATAAAGATGGTCTATCCTGTGAGTGTTAAAAGTGGAAGCCCTTCTTATAATTCCGTGAACCTCATAGCCTTTTGACAGAAGAAATTCCGCCAGATACGAACCGTCCTGTCCCGTTATGCCTGTAATAAGCGCTTTTTTCATATTTGCCCCCGCTGTTTTTCTATAAATTCAACGCTAAAAGCCGCTATAATACCGACGAAAAACCCACCGGCTAACGCCGCGGCGGCGATCTTTTTTTTCTTCGGTGAAACGGGAGAGTCGGGGGTAATGGCTTTTGAAACAATCTTGACATCCCCCAGCTTTGCCGCGGAAGCGATTGAGGCTTCTGTTATTCGCGAAAAAACAGAAGTGTACCTGGTTTTTGCGATATTATATATTCTTGAAATTTCGCTGCTTTTAATTTTCAGCGCCGAAACCGTTACCGCGAGCGAACTCACATCTTTCTGAAGAATTTCTTTTTCCGCCCGCAGGTATTTTAATTCATTTGAAAGATAATTTGTTTCAACTGAAACATCCGAAATGTCCGATTCAAGATTCCGGTAAATAGGATTAATCTCTTCCGAATAAATCTTTTGCCCTTTTACCGCGGAAATATCCTTGCCTTCTATGATTTTGTTCCAAAGCACATCATCCACGACGGCTTTGGCCTGGTGTTTATACTGACTGTGTTTTTTTATCTCATCCTTCAAAACCGCCAAGCGCATCCGTTTGATTTCCAGCGTTTTTTCGTTTCCTATGATGTTTGACTGGATAGTTTGCAGCTTCGCTTTTTTTACGTCAAGCTCGCTTTCTTTCATTTCAACATTGTTCTTGATATTAAACTCCGAAAGCGCCTGTTCTTCCGCGACCATTTCGGCTTCGGCTTTTTTTAATTCGCCGTAAAGAAAAGACCGGGACGCCTCCGTCTCACCCGAAATCATACCGATAACCTTATTCAGATAAATCTTCGCCCATGTGTCCGCGACGCGCGAGCATAGAACAGGATCTTCGCCTTTAACCGTCAGTTTTATCATTGAGCTGTCTTTTATTCTTTCAGGAAAAAGCATTCCCGCGACAGTGCCCTTATTGATTCCTTCCGAATTTATTTCATCGGCTATACCCTCTGCCACATCACCCGATGACATAAGAGCAAGGTGATCAGCTATGGAAATAGTACCGAAGCGGTTATCTTTTTCGCGTAAATCAAGGCTCAGAGAAGCGGCCAGCGGATTTTTTATAAACTCCATCTTTGAAGGCGTTATCATTATCATTGAATGGCTTTCATACACTTTGGGAGCGGTGAGCGCCAAAATAACACCCGCGATAAAAACCGCCCCCGTGAAAAAACCTATAAGATTTCTCCTGTCCCACAAAACCATCAATATCCGCCCAAAATCTATCTCATCATCCATCCTGTCATTTTGCATCATTTGTTATCTCCTTAAGAAAGTTGTCCAGAGCAATTTGATTACTTGCAAACAACCTCCTGATTTCTTTCTTCCAATCTCTTTCATAATATTAAGGACGTCCCCATTTCCCTATTTATTTCCCCTAAACTCTGAAATATTTTTTTATCTCTCCGCATATAAACTCTATTTTTTCCGCGCCAAGTTCGGGATACATGGGAAGGCTTATAATTTCATCCTGCGTTTTCTCCGAAACGGGATAATCCCCTTTTTTATATCCCATGTCAGCGCATATCTCCTGCAGATGCAGCGAGAGCGGATAATAAATATTATTGCCGATACCCTTCTCCGTAAGATATTTTTTCAGGCCGTCGCGCTTTTGGCGTCCTCCGGAAATGCGGAGAGCATAATAATTCATGGCGTGTTTGTATCCCGGCGGCATAAAAGGCGCCTCGGCGTCCTTAACATTTTTAAGGCCTTCAGCGTACTTTGCGGCATTTTCCACGCGTTTTTCTATCCATCCGTCTATGTGATTCATTTTCACGTTTACAATAGCGGCTTGGAGCGTGTCCAGACGGCTGTTGAAACCGTGAAGGCGATAGTCGTAGTCAGCGGAAAAACCATGCATGCGCAAAAGTTTTATTTTATCTGCATATTCTTTGTTGTCAGTGACAACCATTCCCCCGTCACCGTAACAGCCGAGATTTTTCGCTGGGAAAAAGCTGAAACATGCGAAATCCCCGAAACTTCCCGTTATTTTGCCGCCTATTGCGGCGCCGAAAGACTGAGCGCAGTCCTCTATCACCGTTAAATTATGCTTTTTTGCTATTTTCGTTATAGCCGCCATATCGCAGGATAGCCCGTAAAGATGCACCGGAATAATCGCTTTGGTTTTTGATGTGATTTTTGATTCTATTTCAGCGGGATTGATGTTATATGTTTTCGCGTCTATATCGGCGAAAACCGGTTTTGCGCCCGCTCTTATCACAGCCTCTATGGTCGCTATAAATGTGAAAGGCGTGGTGATAACCTCATCTCCTTCGCCTATGCCGGCGGCGATAACGGAAAGAACGAGAGCGTCCGTTCCCGAAGCGACACCCACTCCATAACGCACACCGCAGTACGCGGCTATTCTTTCCTCAAGCTCCGTGACTTCCGGGCCGAGAATGTATTTGCCTTCCGCGAGCACTTTCTCCACTGCCCGGGATATTTCATTTTTTATCTCATTATACTGCTGCCCCAAATCCGTTATCGGTATCATCTCGTCTCCTCAGCGCCTCAATTTTTCATTTAGCGATTTAAAATACTCAACAGTGCTTCGCAAACCTTCTTCAAGAGAAACTTTCGGCCGCCAGCCCAGAATTTTTTCAGCGCGGCTTATGTCGGGGCATCTGACTTTAGGGTCATCCGCGGGAAGTTCTCCGAAAACTATTTCGCTTGAACTTCCTGTTATCTCAATTATTTTTTTTGCG
>VMTI01000054.1 GCA_013791675.1 bacterium
GATTTATTCTCTTTACAAATAATCCTTAACTTCTTTTCCTCTTCTTCTCCAAAACAAACCAATCTAACAAACCTGTATTTCTTCCCCGGGGGGTCACGATGTCCCTTCCTATTCCCAATCAAAAAATATCTTTCTTATTGTAAAGCACCGTCCCTATTTGATATATATGTGGGATAAAAGGCGGGAAATATGACGGAAGAAGAAAAAAAGCAAAAAGAAATACAGGACGACCTTGTGAAAAATTACAGAAAGCGCATGGATTCGTCGGCGCTGCGTCTGTCTATAAGGAATCATCTGCGCTATACAAGAGCGAAAGACGAATTTTCGGCGACGGCTTACGACAAATATATGAGCCTTTGCTACGCGATACGCGATAGAATAGTTGAAAGATGGTCCAAAACACAGCAGAGCTATTACAACGAGGATGTGAAAAGGGTTTACTATCTTTCTCTTGAATTTCTTCTGGGCCTAGCGCTGCTTAACAACATAATCAACCTGAACCTCATAGAGGAAGTGAAATATGTCGTGAAGAAATCCGGTGATGATTTTACGAAACTTTTAGAACTTGAGCCGGACGCGGGTCTTGGCAACGGCGGGCTCGGCCGTCTTGCGGCCTGCTATCTGGATTCAATGGCGACTCTCGGCCTGCCGGGTTACGGATACGGCCTCCATTATGAATTCGGCATATTTAAGCAGGTGATACAGAACGGTTTTCAGATAGAGGTGCCTGACGAGTGGCTGAAATTTGGTTCTCCATGGGAAATAGAACGGCCGGAATATGCCATTAACGTTCAGTTCTACGGAAAAAGTGTTCCCGAAAAAGATGAATTCGGCAGAATACATTTTGTCTGGAAAGACACAAAGGACGTTCTCGCTATTCCGCACGATATGCCGATTATCGGATACGGCAACAGCACGGTAAATACACTGAGGCTGTGGTCCGCCCGTTCGTCAAACCAGTTTGACCTGAGCATATTCAATCATGGAGATTATATAAGGGCGGTGGAAGACAAAAATTATACGGAAAATATTTCCAAAGTGCTTTACCCCAATGACAATATTTACGAGGGCAAGGAGCTGCGTTTTAAGCAGGAATATTTTTTTGTGTCGGCTACGCTGCAGGATATAATAAGGCGTTATCTTAAAACTTACGATAATTTTGACAAATTCGCCGATAAGCTGGCGATACAGCTCAATGACACGCATCCGGCGCTGGGAATACCGGAGCTCATGCGTCTGTTTGTGGATATTCACGGTTTGAAGTGGGACAAGGCGTGGGAAATAACGAAAAAAACTTTTGCTTTTACCAATCACACTGTTATGCAGGAAGCTCTTGAAAAATGGTCCGTAAACCTTTTTGAGACAGTTCTGCCCAGACATCTGCAGATTATCTATGAAATAAACAGCCGTTTTCTTGAGGAGGTGCGGAGCCGCTACCCCGGAGACAATCTGAAAGCCGACTGGATGTCAATCGTGTCCGACAGCGGCGAAAAATATGTCAAAATGGCCAATCTTGCTATTGCCGGTTCGCACTCGGTAAACGGTGTGGCTAAGCTTCATACCGAGATTTTGAAAAATGATGTTTTTAAAGATTTTTATGATTTGTACCCCGAAAAATTCAGCAACAAAACAAACGGCATAACACAGAGGCGTTGGCTTCTTGTGGCGAATCACTATCTGTCGCAGATGATAAGGGAAAAAATAGGCGACGGCTGGATAAAGGATCTTTCGGGGATCAAGCGGCTTGAAAAATTTTCGGAAGACAAAGACACACTGATAAATCTGTATAAAATCAAGCTTGAAAATAAAAAGAAATTAGCTGAATGCATAAAGAAAGAATGCGGCATAAATGTTGATGCGGAATCCATATTTGATTCGCAGGTGAAAAGAATTCACGAATACAAAAGGCAGTTTTTAAACGCTTTGAAGATTCTTATGATGTATAACGGCCTTAAGAAAAACCCGTCGTTAATAGCTTCTCCCGTCACATTTATTTTCGCCGGCAAATCGGCGCCTGGATACGTGAGAGCAAAACTTATCATCAAATTTATAAACAGCGTTGCCGATATGATAAACGGCGACAAAAGCATAAACGGAAAAATCAAAGTCGTCTTTCTGCCGAATTACGGCGTTTCTCTCGCCGAGCAAATCATACCCGCCTCTGATGTTTCCGAGCAGATATCAATGGCGGGAACGGAAGCCTCCGGCACAGGGAATATGAAATTCGCGCTCAACGGAGCGCTGACTCTCGGCACGCTTGACGGGGCGAATATAGAAATTCTGGAGCATGTGGGAGCGGAAAACATATATATTTTCGGGCTCAGCGCGGAACAGATAAAAGAAAAAATACAAAAGCGCTGTTACAATCCCCATGAAATTTACGAGTCCGATCCGGAAATAAAAGAGGCGCTTGATATGCTGAGGTCGGATGAATTATCGCCTGGCGACACCGAACTCTTTAAGCCGTTATATGACGCGCTTTTGTATGGCGACGGCGGGGGAGAACCCGATACATATTTCCTACTGGCTGATATTAAAGATTATCTGCGGAAGAGTTATCAGCTCAATAAAGATTTTGGCGACAAGCTCTTGTGGCAGAAAAAAGCGCTTTTCAATATAGCCAACATGGGTTATTTTTCAAGCGACAGGGCGGTCGCGGAATATGCGGAAGAAATCTGGCACGCGCAGCCTGTTGAAATAAAGCATTGAGCGCGGAATTCTGTCTGTGCGGAATTTGGTTATTGACACGAAAAAAAATTGTTAGTAGCATAAACACTCGCAGGGAATAAACGCCGCAGTAAAGTCCTTCGTAAAGCATCGGGCGTTTTTTCACGGAGTATAAACTTGTTGGAAATTCCAAAGGCAAACGGGGTCAGGTCTTGCCATTATTATGGAGGAAAAATGTCTATTTACACAGAAGAAAATTTGAAGGGAATGAAGCTGACCGAGCTTAAGGCCGCGGCTGTTTCGTTAGGCGTGGAAAACTGCGCGAAAATGAAGAAGATAGAGCTTATAAAAGCTATTTCAAAAGCCGCTCCTGAAGCTGAAAGCACTTCGTCTGTCCCGACGCCGGGCGCCGAACCCCTCGCGCCTAAAACGGTTTCTTCGGACGCGGCTGGAAGCGTGCCGGGGAGTGACGCAGGGGCAGATTCCCGTGAAAACGGTGATTCCGCTAATAATAAACACAGCCGCAATAATAATCAGGGAAATAATAATGAAGATTATCCCAAAGAAGAAAAGGAAGGTTATCTTGAAATATTGCCGGACGGCTTCGGATTTCTCCGCTCGTCGGAAAACAGTTATCTTCCGTCAAACAATGATGTTTATATCGCTCCGATGCTTATAAAAAAACTCAGGCTCAGGACCGGCGATTTTCTCAAGGGTTACTGCAAGCATCCGTCGGTGAACAGAGAAAAATATTATGCTATGAACAACATAGCGTCCGTCAATAATTCAAATGTGGAAGATGCCTTTAATAGGATTTCTTATGATAAATTGATGCCGCAGTATCCCGAAAAACAAATCATACTTGAAACCGACAGAAAAGGGCTATCCGGCAGAATTATGGATTTGCTCACCCCCATAGGAAAAGGGCAGAGGGGACTGATAGTGGCGCCGCCTCGGACGGGAAAAACAATGCTGCTTCAGGCCATAGCAAACGGTATCACGGCGAACCATCCGGAAATATATCTGATATGCCTGCTCATAGACGAGAGGCCGGAAGAAGTGACGGATATGAGGAAAAGCGTTGCCGCGGAAGTTGTGGCCTCCACTTTTGACGAAAGCCCGGCCAGGCACATACAGGTGTCGGAAATGATTATTGAAAAGGCAAAACGCATGGTGGAAATGGGCAAGGATGTTGTGATACTGCTTGATTCTCTCACGCGTCTGGCGCGTGCGTACAACGCCCAGACGCCGTCTTCAGGCCGCGTGATGTCAGGCGGGCTGGAATCAAGCGCGCTTCAGAAACCGAAAAAATTCTTCGGCACGGCGCGCAGCGTCGTTGACGGAGGCAGCCTTACCATAATAGCAACCGCCCTTATAGATACCGGTTCAAGAATGGACGAGGTCATATTTGAGGAATTTAAAGGCACAGGGAATATGGAAATTAATCTTTGCAGAGAGTTAACTGACAAGAGGATTTTCCCGACCATAGATATAACAAAGAGCGGCACGAGAAAAGAGGAACTGCTTTTGAGTGAGGAAGTGCTCAATAAAGTGTGGATACTCAGGAAACTTCTCACTCGCGTTGACCACGTTGAAGCCATGGAGTTCATAGTGGACAAAATGAAAAAAACTTCTTCAAACGAGCAGTTTTTGAAATCCATGCAGTCGTGAAGCTGGCGACGGAACTTTTTTTTAAGCCCTCGTAGCGCAAATGGATAGAGCATCTCCCTGCGAAGGAGAAGGTTTCCCGTTCGAATCGGGACGAGGGCAAAAAAAATATGAAGAACAAGGAAATAGCCGATAAATTCACGGAGATA
>VMTI01000175.1 GCA_013791675.1 bacterium
CGAGATCGTCGCCTATTATGCCGAACTCATACATCGTATCTATCAATCCCGCGGCCCTGCCGTATCCTATGCGGTAACGCCTCTGCAAAAGAGAGGTGGACGCTTTGTCCTGAGAAACAACAAATTCAGCCGCCTCCCAGAATAGCTCATCTTTTATCTTCCCCGTGGAAAAATCGGATTTTTTCACTTCCTTGACCAAATCCATATAATCAAATTCAATGTTCTGGCTCTTGATGAATTTGATGACTTTCTGCACTTCCCCGCGCGAAACAAAAGGCGCCTGAATCCGGTCCAGAAAACTTGAGCCCGGCTGAAGATAAAGCATATCTCCGTGCAGAAGCAGAGCCTCGCCGCCAGATGAATCCAGAATGGTGCGGGAATCAATTTTTGAAAGCACATGCAAAGAAATTCTCGCCGGTAAATTGGCTTTTATCACGCCCGTTATAACATTCACCGACGGACGCTGTGTGCATAAAACAAGATGTATTCCGCAGGCCCGCGACATTTGTGAAAGCCGGGTTATGGCAAGCTCCATGTCTTTCTGCGCCACCGCCATAAGGTCGGCGAGTTCGTCTATCACAATCACTATATACGGAAGGCTGCCGCAGGCCTCGTGAAAACCGGCTATATCTCTCACCCCGTTTTCGGAAAAAAGCTTCAGCCTTCTTTCCATCTCAAAGACAGCCCACTTAAGCGACGCCACAGCGCCGTGAACATCTGTCTGCACGCGCGAAAGAAGATGGGGAATGTCATTATAAACGGTGAGCTCAACCATTTTCGCGTCTATCAGAATTAATTTCAGGTCATGCGGCGAATATTTATAGAGCAGGCTCAAAATAATATTGTGTATGGTGACACTTTTTCCGGAACCCGTCGCGCCGCCGATAAGAAGATGCGGCATTGTGCCCAAATCCGCGACCACGGAATCACCGACGACATTTTTCCCGAGGATCACGGGCAGTTTGGCGGGGGTCATGGTAAAACTGTCGGATTCTAAAAGTTCTCTGATATTTATCTTTTCACGGTGGGCGCGGGGCACCTCTATTCCTACGGCGGCCTTGCCTGGTATGGGAGCGAGAATCCTTATTGATTCCGCGCGAAGCTGCATCGCTATATCATTGCTCAAACTCTGTATAGCTGATATTTTCTGGCCGGCCGGCACCGAAAGTTCATACCTTATCACGCCCGGGCCTATAACTATATCTGACACTTCGGCGTTTATACCGAATGAGGACAGCGCCTCTTCAAGAGGCTTGGGTTCGGGGGATTCTTTTTCCTGGCGGGGACTTTTAATAAGCATATTCGTGCCCGGAAGAAGATATTCATTATTAGCGC
>VMTI01000038.1 GCA_013791675.1 bacterium
GAGTTCCTTAACCGCGTCGGGCATTTCTGCAAACTCTAAGACGGATTTCAGTTCAAATGTGCCGGGCACCGAAATATCTGTAAGATGGGATACGCTTTTTCCTTTTGGCTTTCCCACGGGTGCGAAAATAGCCGTGTTCTGTAGTTTGGCCGACGGAACCGCTCTCGCTCTTGACAGCGCGCCGGATAACTTTTCATCATCGCTTCCTTTAGTGGATACCTGCACGGTGATAAACTGCGATTCAAACAGCGATGGGGCTCCGGATAGATTAAGTTCTTCTAATTTTGACATTTCCTATGTGCGAATGGCTAAAATATTCTCACCCAATTCGGACGGTATAAACGATGATTTGAATATAACTGTCGCACTCACGCAGAGCGCGGATATAGACATAAAAGTTTACGGGATTGAAGGAAAAAAAGTGTGGCAAAGTACCGGACATTCAGCGGAAGCGGGGGAGACGACGATGACGTGGAACGGCAGGGATTTTTCGGGGGCGATGCTTAAAAACGGTATTTATATTCTGAATATCAGGGCGGTTAATTCTTCTGGGGAAGAAGGGTATAAAAACAAAGCGGTGGCGATAGTCAAATAAAATGATAAAAAGATTTGAAATTAAAAATGCGGCGGAAAAATACTTCATCACCGTGGCGCGGTTTGCGGGCATGGCGATTTTAATTATTATTTTCGCGTTTTTAATTTCCTTTCCGGCAGAAGCCTCTTTTGAAATGTCCCCCGTCTCCGCCCAGCTGCTGGGGAGGGGCGGCTGGTCGGTCGCCGATGACCGTTTGTCCAGTCTTGATAATTCCGCGGTTACGAGCGAAGTTTTTAACTGGGAAGCCGGCAGGGCCAATTATTATGGAATAAGCGAACTTAACGGAGGATTTTTGTCATTGCAGATACCGGCCAAAACGAACAGTTTTAATTTTATATACTCCACATTGAAATTTTCTTCGGTTTATCAGGAGAGCGTTTATTCGTTTGCTCTGGCAAAAAATCTGACAAAAAATCTGAACGCGGGCCTGCGTCTCAACACATACCGGATTGACATCGCGGAATTTGAAGAAGGTCTTAACACCAGCACAATGTATTCGAATTACGATTTCGCGCTTCTGCGCGAAGGGCAATATTTTAATTTCGGAGTCTCTTTCAAGCAGCTGGCTTCAAAAGATGTGACGCTGAAAAGCATACCGGAGCGAAATTCTCAGGAAATTTGCTACGGGATTATGGTTAAACCTGTTAAAGGCGCGAAGCTTGGTTTGGATTACGAATTCGGTAAGCCGCTCGCGGCAGGAGTTGAAGTTGAGGTGGCGGATGCGCTTAAATGCGCGATTGGAATAAGAAAAAATATGTTTACGCTCGGATTTTCGCTGAGGATGCCGGGGTGCAGGCTTCATTTTTCAACACTTCTGCACAGTGAAATGGGCGAAACATATTTTATATCCATAAGCGGAAAATGACAATGCATAAGCATCAAGAATTGCAAGCGCCTCGCTTGACAACGCATATAAAAACGATTAAGAAAATCCTGACGGTTTCGCTTCAAGCGCTGTTTCTGACGGCTGTTTCCTGCGGTGTTTTGAGAGCATATTACATAGGCGGATATTATGAGAGTTATTGTGAAGCTCAAAGAGACGGAGAATACAGGTTTAATATTTCGCAGCCCAAGCATTATCTGCAGATGAATCTATGGGCTGACCCGCTGCCGTATTCGGGAATTTATTCCCAGTTTTCGGCTTCTACTTTGGAAGAATCCGCGCGCATAAAATTTGACAGAGGTTATGCCGAAAAAACTTTTTTTGAGAAAACCAAACTCATGCTGCTTTACAAAGAGGAACGTCACTGGATATCCTCGCCCTTGCTTTATCTGATTGATACGGGAAAAGTGCAGAGGAACGCACGGGGGATAAGAACCGAAATGTGGAATATCGGCGGTTTTGCGGGGCAATTGATTGCTTCAAAAGACGCGTCCGAAAAAAACGATGAGTGGTATGGCAACTATTTTGACACTGATGGAAATTCATTTGTTGGAAGGCTGAATTATTCTTATGGTATTTTTAAAGTCGGTTCTAATAGTATCCAACGGGAAAAAAGATACGAGAAATACGATTCCGCCGGAGCGTTTTTAAGCGATACAAAATATGGGAATACGGTGAATTCCGCGGATATGAGTTTGTATTTCGGAAAATTTACACTGCTTGCCGAAGCCGCCCGCAGTGAATCGGACTGGCATGACACTTCGGATGAAAACCGAGCTCTGCAGGCTGAAATCAGAGATTTCGTTTGCGGGCCGCTGGGCTTAAATTTATCTTATTTTGATTACGGCAGAAATTTTCACGTGCAGAGTTCGAAAAAATTTTCAGGTTATGACGGTAATTCCGAATTCGGCAGGAAAGGTTTTGCCGGCGAATGCCTTTTTCTTGTGCCTAAAAAAGCCGTAAATTTGACATATAAATATTCAGCTTATAAGGCCGAAGGGATAAGCATTTCAAACAATACGGATTTGAGAGAGGATTATAATGTGGTTTATTCCGGAGAGCAGAATAACAATGTATGGAGTTTTACCGAACTGTATGTGCGGATGATGGGCGGTATAAACATGAGATTGGGTTTTGAAACCAAATCCGGCGCTGTCGACGCCAGAAATTTCCTTTTTCAACTTGACGGCGAAACCCCGCTTTATTACTGCGGCTTGGTCGCAAAAGTTGTGGATATCGGCGGTGAAACTTATCCCGGCCAGAAACTTGTGCTGGCGGCGGAGCAAAAAATTAATATAAGCGACAGACTACAGATGTTTATGCGTTTGGCGGACGCGAGAACTGACTCTCTTTCATGGAGAAGCGGTTTTTTTCAGCTCAAATACTTTATAGGTTATGATTTTGAAATGTATTTGGAATGCGGTCAATCATGGCCCACTGAATCTCTCTATTCCAGCACGTCATTTTCAGATAATACGGGGCTGGATTTTGATAAGGTTGTGAAGTTTACGATGAAGATGAATTTTTAAAATAAATGATAAAAAAAATTAAAAGAATTTTAATGATGTTCGGCAAAATTTTTTTTGCCGCTTACGTTTCTGCCGTCATTGTTTGGGCGGGGGAATATGAAATAAAATACTACGCTCCAAAAGCGGAGAAAGTCAGTATAGCGGGGGATTTTAACGGATGGAACCCCGACGAATTTCCGATGGAGAAAATTGATGGAGGGTATTTCAGCAAAACGCTTGAACTTGAACCCGGCGTTCACGAATACAAAGTGATAATTGACGGCGAGTGGCTGGACGGGGCAAATCTCAAATATGACACAGCGTCACGGCGGACGATAATAACTTCAAATTTTGCGTGGTCGCCGAAAATATTCTGGAGCGGAAAATTTCTTGTGAACGTTTCCTCATCCGGGGCTGAAAGCTGCCATTCGCTTCAGGGTAAAATAACACTCAACAACAATGTTTCGGGGATGTTCATTATAAATTCTTCCGGACGGGATGGCCGGTTGAATTCTAATGCTGAAAAGTTGTCCATAGTTTACAGAGCCGGGCTTTTTGATTTGAACTCTTTTTATAATTTGCGTGTTTTTCAGTCACCTGACCCCATGAGGCTGCTTCAAAGACGGTCCATTCCACTGCGGCAGCAGGAGATTGTTTTTTGCGATGAGACCAATCCCGCCGAAGACTTCGGCCTCGGCGCGCAGGGCATTCTTATGGGATTCGGGGGCGAGGGCAAGGCGAGCGCGAACTTATTAATC
>VMTI01000100.1 GCA_013791675.1 bacterium
CAGGGCATGACAGAGTACATTCTTTTGGTTTTCCTTATAGCTCTTCTGGCCTATGCGATGGTTCAGGTATTCGGCAACACCGTAAAGAACGCGTTTAATTCAGGCGCATCAAAACTTAGAAACGCCGCGAGATAAAAAAGCAATCAATGCCTGTCCTTTGCGAAGTTGAAGGGCGGAGTGTATCGGGTCGGTGTTCTGGAAGCCGTTTTTTGCGCACCCTGGGAAAAGATGAGTGCGGTCAGGGCATGACCGAATATATCCTGCTTATTTTTCTTGTTGCTCTTGCCTGCATATTCGGCATTAGAATGTACGGCGGCAAAATAAAAAAGGGTTACACCAAAGGCGCCGAGACTTTGGGGAACATAGCCAGGTAATGCGGCGAAGTATGGAAAAGCTGCTCACCGCTTGTTCCGGCCGCCTCCGGTTTTGTTCCGGCCAGGCGATGTCTGAATATGTTATCGCGCTTTTTCTCTGCGCGATGTTTGCCGTCGGCACTTTCAAAACTTATCAGTATGCTATGCGTGTGCATTACAACCGCGTAGCCAAAGCCCGCACGGGCGTCACAGGTATGAGGCCGTGAAAAGCAAAAAACAGCAAGGGCAATCGCTCGTCGAGGTGGTGATGGTGTTTCCGATACTTGTGACATTGATTTTCGGGATAATGCAGGTAGCCATGATTGCCGAAACAATGTTTGTGTTAAACGATGCCGCGAACTCGGCGGCGCGGGCGGCGTCCGTCGGAAAATCGGCGACAATCGCGGCTACATATGTCGTGCAGAAAACCATAGGGTTAACCAGTTACGGTTATTTCGGGGGCGTGTCAACCAAAAACAGTACCATTAATTCCAAACGTCCGATTGGAATTCCGGGCACAATAGCAAGCTCCGCCCAGAGGAAAATCAAGATCGTGGAATGCACCGTGAGATATTTTTTTAAGCCAATGTTTATGACGACTGCCGTTATACCTCTTTCAGCCTCGGCGAGAGCGATGATAAACGAACTTCCGGAAGGTGTGGAATGAAGAACGAAAGCGGCCAGGCAATTGTTCTTGTGGCTATGACCATGCTTGTGATGTGCCTTTTCGCTTTTATGACGATAAACACCGGCGTTGTTTTTTACCGCAGGATACAGATGCAGAACGCCGCCGACTGTGCGGCATTAAGCTCGACGAGGATTCTCGCCCGTTCACTGAATGTGGTCGCCAACACAAACAACGCCATAGGCATAGAGCAGATTACTTGTATCGGAGGTTTTTTGCCGCCAATAGTATGGGGGAATTCTCACATGTTAAAGAGCATGAAAAGCGCTTACGAGGCGCTGCGGCTGGTGGAAACGGCATGGGTGAGAGCCGGCGCCGGCCAGGCGGCGTTGGTGGGATATCAGGTTGCGAAACTGAACGGCGCAAAGGCCGGAATACCGACGGGCTCTTTTTCGCTCAAACTCAAAGGCAGGAAAATAAAAGTTTGGTTCTATAAGTGCATAAAAATTCCGACGCCATGGGGGACGATAGAGATACCTATACCTCAGGGGACAAAGACCTATAACCCCGCTTATTACAGACGGTCGTGGGCGACAGATGAACAAAAAGCCCAGCCCACGCACAAAATAAAATGGCGTGTATATAAAGACGCGTATCAGCCGTTCGCTGGTTCTCTTTTCGGGAATTTATCAAAAGCCAAAGACACATGGGCTTCCGCCCAGTCAAAAGTTTTTTACGACTGTAAAAAAAGTTACGCGCTTCATTACGGCGGGTTTCCGCGTTCACGGAACGCTTCGTTTATGGAAAAGGCGTTCATTCCCCAGCCCATCTCTGTGCTGAATCCCGCTCAGTTTAACGCATATCTTATACCTTACGGCATAAGCTATTTTCACTGATGAAAAGCAAGCTAAAATCCCGTTCGGGGCCCTGTGAGATTCGCAGAATCTCCAGGACTCAAACCCGGGGATTTCATAGAAATCCCTCGGGGCCCTTAGAGATTGCAAAGCAATCTCAAGGACTGAGTCCCGGGAATTCTTCGAATTCCTCGGGGCAGGCGATGGCGGAGATGATAATATGCCTTATTGTTCTGCCTCTTTTTATAACGGCAATAGTGCGTTTTGGGCAAACTCTCATAATTCAGCAGCGGCTTCTTATGGCGGCGAAACACGGCGTGATTCTCAGGTCAACCAACCTGGTAGCTGACACTTATGTAAAAAGTGAAATCAAGAAATTTTTAAGGGACGGCACACCTAAAATGGAAAGCAGTAAGATAACCATATCTCTTTCAAAAATAACTTATTTCGGGAATCCCATATCCAAAGTTACTGTCGGTTACAAAATAAAAGTGCCGAAATTCAGCAATAATTTTTTTAAACCTTTTTCCACAGAGCAAATTACGCTTAAGGAAGATGCCTACTGCGCCCACCTCAGACGGCTGCCGGGCACGCCATATACGCCGGATTTCTAAAAAAAAATAAAAGGGTACGGCTGTTTTTTTCTTTGGCGCCGTGAGACGGCGCGGCTACAGTTTTCTTTTGTAGATTACAGAAATTTCGTCAGACCGCAGTAATTTCCAGTCCTCTGAATTGCTGAGGTAAAACGCTAAAGGGGCGGCCTTTTCCCAGAGAATAAAATCAAAATTATTTTCTTCAAGAAATCCGCCGGGATTTTTCATAAGTTCGGTGGATTGAAAAAAACCCTCAAGAAATTCTCCGGAATAAAAATCAGCTCTTCCGTCTATAAAAACTTTTACGCCGCTGTATATCAGATAGCCGCCCCAATGATAGGGGTGCAAAAGCTTCTCCGGATTAAGCGCCGCTATTTCTTTCGCGGAGTTTCGCGGCAGTTGGTTATCCTGCAGATAACCGTCACGGAAATTTTTTCTGAATGTCATAATAATTATTAGCAGGGCTGCGGCGATAAGTAAATAATTCAGGGCGCATAGCGCTTTTGACTTTATGACCGCGGGAGAAGTTTTATCGGCTATCCGCTTCAAGAAAGGCGCTAAACAAAGCGCTATGTGTTTTGCTGCCGCAGGGGATGATATAATCATAAAAAGCGGCAGGTTTCTCACCGAATAAAGAGCGCTCGCCAAAAACATAAAATAAAGGAAAAGATCCCGTGCCGAAGGTTTTTCGGGAGAGAAAATGAACGAGGAGAGTGATATGAAAATATAAATAATCAGGCCTTTGCCGTAAACCGAATGGAAATCGGGGCTCATCCATTCCATTATGTAATTCATGTGAAGGTGCGTGGAGCCGGCAAGATATTTAAAAGGATGAATAACGGCGCGAAAGCCGTAGGGGTTGATAAGAAGTGCGAAGGCCGTTATGAGCGTTATGATTCCCAGCGTGGATAATTTCCGCTTGAGCAGTGTTTCTTCCACGGCGAAAACAGTCAGTACGGCCATCCCTATAACAAACATTCCGTGCAGATTAATCCATAAAACAAAAAGAAAAGGGATAATGCGGAGAAGGCGTGATTGTTTTTCTTTTTCATATAAAATCATGAGCAGCGCGGCAAGCAGAAAAAAAGAAAAGAGCTGCGGGCGCACGGAATAAGTGATGGAAGAGAGCGCCCCTCCGAGGGCGGTGACAAAAACGGAAGTTTCAAAAGCTGGAAGCGCTTCGTCGGACGTTTCGGATGCTCCGTGGCGGGAAGAGCTTTTTTTGAGGCAGACAAGAAACACCATGAAAAAAGCCCCGGTTATAACGGCCGCTTTAAGCAGTATGAGGCCCGCGAAACCGGTGTGTTTGAAAACGGCATAAAAAACCAGCTGCGACAGCCATTCGTGGTCAAGCCAGTTTTGCCCGGCATGCGTCCATGAAAAGCCGTCCTGCGACGGCGCGCCGGAAGAGGCTATGATTTCTCCTGTTTTGAGGTGCCAGAAAAAATCAGGGTCGGATATTTTCGTGAGATTGAGAATAAAAACAATACTCAGAAGGAACACGATTAAAACGGTTCTGATATTAAATTTTCCCTGCATGCTTTTATGATAATTTAATTAAAGTTTCTTTGCAACAAAGAGGCATACGGCACCGTCTCAGCTATGAAGAATGAAATATTCTTCGCACCTCTCTTAGAGAGGACAAACAACAAGTAAACAGTAAAACAAACCAGAAGTAATCTTCGCGGGCTTAAAATACTTGACAAATATAGATAGGTTTGATACTATGTATATAA
>VMTI01000018.1 GCA_013791675.1 bacterium
CGCCCTCTTGTTTCAGTCTGTCATCATCCATTGTAAAGCCCTTTACAATGTACTCATGAATTCTTTTTGTTGCCCACTGTCTAAACTGTGTTCCTTGTCCGGATTTAACTCTGTAACCCACAGATATTATTACATCAAGATCGTAGTAGTTTGTCGGCTTAGTAGAAAATTCGGCATTTCCGAATTTTCTCATAGTTTCTGTTTCTATCAGCTCTTTTTCTGCATATACATTTTTTATATGCTCATTAATTGTAGATTTAGCTTTTCCAAAAAGCATTGCCATTTGATATTGAGTAAGCCAAACAGTTTCATTTTTCAACTGCACTTGAAGTCTTGCTGTACCATCCGGGGCTGTGTAAATCAATATTTCAGATTTTTGTTCCATCTTTTTTGTCATTTGATTTTTCCCTATTTTATTTCAACCATACCTTCAATATGCCTTATATTTTTAGCAACTGTTTTATTAAAAAGCAACAGAAACAAGCCTATTTTTTACCGAGAGAAAGAATTTTATCCCTCAGGATTATGGCCATCTCAAAATCCAGATTGTCCGCAGCCTCGTTCAAATCTTTTTTCAGTTGGCGGACAAGGTCGGGGCTGGCTGAAGTAAATTTATCCAGATTTTCTTTCAACAGGCTGTAGGCTGCATCTTTTGATTTTTTTACAAACGCCTCGTCCAGCAAAATAGTTTTTTCTATGGATTTGGGCGTAATGCCGTGACGGCGGTTATACTCCTTCTGCGTTTTGCGGCGCCTACCCATTTCATCCATGGCGCTGTTCATTGAGCCTGTCATATGTTCGGCGTAAAAAATAACGCGGCTTGAAACATTTCTCGCCGCGCGGCCTGATATCTGAATCAGTGACGTACGGCTGCGCAAAAATCCCTCTTTATCAGCGTCCAGTATGGCCACAAGGGTTATTTCCGGCAGGTCAAGCCCTTCTCTCAGAAGATTCACGCCGACAATGCAGTCAACTTTACCTCTGCGCAAATCGTTCAGTATCTCTATTCTTTTGAGCGTGTCTATATCGCTGTGAAGATAGTGCGTCTTTATTCCCTTGGAAATAAAATAAAAGCTCAGGTCTTCCGCCATTCTTTTTGTCAGCGTTATGATAAGAGCCCTTTCGTTTTTCTTTTTTAAACCCAGCAGTTCTTTTACAAGATCATTCGGGGCGTTCTTCATTGTCCTCACAAAAATTTCAGGGTCGGTCAGGCCCGTCGGCCTTATGAGCTGCTCCGCAAGAAACGATTTGCTTTTTTTTATTTCATATTCCGCTGGCGTAGCCGAAGAATATATGACTTTATCCGTCTGCGCCTCAAATTCGCTGAACCGCAAAGGCCTGTTATCCAGAGCCGTTGGAAGCCTGAAACCAAATTTAACGAGATTTTCTTTTCTTGAGCGGTCGCCGGCGGACATCCCTCTAAGCTGCGGCAGCGTCACATGTGATTCGTCTATTATTGTAAGATAATCGCGGGGGAAATAATTGAGAAGGCAATAAGGCGGCTCACCCCGTCTTCGCCGGGAAAGATACATGGAATAATTTTCTATACCGTTACAGTATCCCGTTTCCTCTATCATCTCTATGTCGGAAAGCGTTCTCTGGCGGAGCCGCTCCTCTTCAAGCAGTTTTCCCGAGCTTTTAAAATAACGCAGCCGTTCTTTTAATTCTTTTTTTATATCCGCAACGGCTTCTTTGAGGCGGAGCGGGCTTGTGACGAAAAATTTAACGGGAAACACTTTGAGTTTTTCCAAATCACTTTTGTGTTCATAAGTAAGCGGGTCAAATTCATAAATCCGTTCCACGCATTCGCCGTTCCAAATTATTCTGAAAGGATTAGCGCTGTGGGGTGAGAAAACATCCATTGTGCCGCCTTTCAGGCGGAAGCACCCGCCGGTGAAATCAATGTCATTCCTTTTGTACTGTATGCGCGATAGCGCCGCCGCTACCGATAAAGGAGAAATTTTCTGCCCCGCGGATATTTCAAACGCCGTTGCCGACCAGTCAAGCGGTGACCCCAAACCGTAAATACAGGAAACGGTGGCTACGACAATAACATCTCTTCTTGAAAGAAGCGCCGACACCGCCTGAAGCCGCAATTTATCTATCTGTTCGTTTATTGAAGCGTCTTTGGCGATATAGGTGTCGGAAGACGGTATATATGCCTCCGGCTGATAGTAATCGTAATAAGAGACAAAATAACAAACGGCATTGTCAGGGAAAAAACTTTTGAACTCGGTGTAAAGCTGCGCGGCAAGAGTTTTGTTGTGCGATACAATAAGCGCGGGACGGTTCCATTCCGCGAGGGTTTTAGCGAGCGTAAATGTTTTTCCGGAACCTGTCACACCCATAAGAATGAGAGGATGCTTTTTTTCCGAAAGGCCCTTAAAAAGTTTTCCGGAAGCTCTCTTCTGCACGGGAGAAAGCGCAAACGGACTTACCAGATTAAATATTCCGCTCATAACCGCCGCTTTTTCAGATTTTGAAAATACTGTTTTTCAAATTTTTCAAATCAACGTAGGATGTGTGGTCAAGCGTCACCGGCATGATTGAGACATAATTATTCTCAACGGCCTCAATATCCGTGCCCTTTATCATAAACCCGTCAAGTTTTTCCCCTGCGAGCCAGTAGTAATTATCTCCACGCGGGTCTATTCTTTTGACAGCTTCTCTGTCATAAATCCTTTTGCCCTGCCTCACTATTTTAACGCCCTTTAATTTTGCGGGAGCGACATCGGGTATGTTTATGTTAAAAAACGCTCCTTTGGAGAGTTTCGTTTTTAATAGCTGCGGGAAAATTTTCCGCATCAGCTCCGTGGCAGCGGCGTAATCATGCCTTTTTCTCAGGACAAGCGAAACGCCCGCGGATTTCACGCCCATAAACGCCGCTTCGCGCGCCGCCGCGACGGTGCCGGAATAATTAAGATCATCTCCCATGTTGGGGCCCGCGTTAATGCCGGAAATCACAAAATCCACATTATCATTAAAAACCCGCAGAATGCCCAGCCTCACGCAGTCAACCGGCGTGCCGTCGGAAACAAAAACATTTTTTCTGATTTTCCTCAGCCGCAGGGCCTTGTGCAGCGATATTGAATGAGAACAGGCGCTTCTCATTCTGTCGGGCAGCACCGCGGCAACGCTCCCGAATGCCGAAAGAGCGTCTATAAGCGGCAGCGACCCTTCGGAAAGAATTCCGTCATCATTTGTAATCAGGATGTTTAATTTTTTAGCCGAGCTGTTTTTCATTTTTAATTCCTCTCTTTAATTCCGCCCTTGGCGTTAATTCCCCTTTTTCTAAAAGGGGTGGCTCGCTTTTGGCGAGACGGGGTATTGGTTTTAATCCATGACTCGATTTGTATTGTAACATTATCCAGCGATTTTTTGACATCTATATCCTTAAAATGCAAAATTTCTAATCCTAACGATTTTAAAAATTCGTCTCTCTCTTCATCATATCCCCCCTTGAAATCATGACTTTCTCCATCAATTTCAATCACCAAATTTAATATTGGGCAGTAAAAATCCACAATATAATCACTAATTATTTTTTGTCTGGTAAAATCAAAGCCAAGCATTTGGCCTTTTTTCAATTTATTCCAAAGTAGAACTTCAGACAAATTTCCTGCTTTTCTTAATTTTCTTGCTTTTTCTTTTAGATTTGGGTTATAAGGTAATTTCATAATACCCCGTCAGGCCACGCCACGGCGGACAAAACGCTTCGGCCTGCCACCCCTTTTACAAAAAAGGGGAATCCAAACACCTCGTCAACTTCGGCGCCGCCAATTTACTAAAAAAAGAATTTCGCTCACTCTGGCTGTTTTTCATTTTTAATTCCTCTCTTTAATCCCACCCTTGGCGTTAATTCCCCTTTTTCTAAAAGGGGTGGCTCGCTCTTGGCGAGACGGGGTATTGCTTTTAATTCCTCTCCAATTTTTTAAGCGCGCGCCGCGCAAGCCTGCCTTGCGGCCATACTCTCACATATTTATCATAATACTTTCGGGATTTCTCTCGGTCGGAAAATTTTTGTTCCCACATCACCGCGGCCATATAAGTCGCGTCAGGGCTTCTCTTATGCGGCGGCGAGGCGTAAGAAACAAGTTCAAACTCTCGGAGAGCGAGGCGGTTCCGCCCCAGCGAAAGATAAACATAACCCAGCGTAAACCTCGCCTCATACTTTTCCTCTTTACTGTGTTTCGCTTTCAGAAATTCTTTTAAAAGCGTTTCAGTTTCTAAATATTTTTTTTCTTTAACCGCTTTTTTTATAATTTCCAGCTCTGATTGCGCCGGTGCGATGGATGAATCTTTAGCGGAAACACCCGTCTTCAAACGGCGCGGCGCGGCGGATGAAGATAAAAAAAATTTAACAATAATTACTGAGAGGATAACAAAAATAACCAGCGCAGAGGCGAATACAAAACGCCGGCGTGATAATTTCATAAATACCCCGTCAGACCTTCGGCCTGCCACCCCTTTTCAAAAAAGGGGAATCCAAACACCCCGTATCGATTAGAGCGAGACACCCCTTTTGAAAAAGGGGAATTACCGCCACGGGGAGAATTAACATAAGCGTGTAGTTTCTTTACGCCGGCGCGAAAAAAAGCCCGGATTCTTCCGCCAAATTCAATAATATTCCGCGAGACCCTCAACACTGTCAGTATAGTTGTCGCCGTTTATCCGGCAGGGCGGCGGCACTCCGGCGCCGGCACGTTTGCGGCATCATCTTTGAAGTCTTTTTTTGATAGCGGTGTTTTTGGGCGATATTTTCGCGGCATCGCGCCAATAACCCGCGGCCTGGTCTTTAAAACCAATTCTCATATACGCGTCGCCCAGATACATGAGAGCCTCGGCATTTTTACTCTCAAATTTTGAAATAACTTTCCAATAAAGTATTTCATTTTTCACTAAAGGCTGTTGATTATTTTTAATTTTTTTCGCCTCAGCATAGGCTTCTTTCTGCTTGCCCTGCCGCCAGTAAGCTTTTAGATTGAGAATCCTGTAATGGTCAGAATTTATCTTATCTCCGAGGGAATTTATGAGTTTATTATTCATCTCTATCAGCTTATCATAATCTTTCTGCCTGTAATAATAATCAGCCATCCGCTCCTGCGCGCGTATTGCCCATTGCGCGGAAGTGGCCAGATTCACGGCGTGAATAAAAAGCGCTCTCGCCTTTTCGGGCGACGGGCTTTCATAAAGGTAATATTCCCCGGCGCGCGCGGCTATTTCGCTGCCGCGTTTTTTCGGAAACTTTTTGAGGTACCAGTCAGCCGTTTTGAGCATCTCTTTTTTATCCGTTTTCGCATATATCTCAAAAACCTTGTAAAGTGAAAGTTCCGCCCAGCCCGAGGATGAGCATTTTCGCACTATTTTTTTGTACATTTTCACCGCGGCTTTTATATCCCCGGATTTTTCGAAATCAATCGCCTTTCGCGTCATCTCTATCGCCGCGCTGTCCTGTTTGGCGGGGGGGATAGAAATTATTTTATTAATAGCGAAATAAGTCCCCGCGGCCAGCGCAAGGCCTATGACAACACCCATTATATACGATTTCATAATCCTCTCCTTTTCTTAGGGCTCAATACCAATCTCGCCGATTTCTTCCAGATGTATACCCACGGTTGTTCCGTCCGGCAGCGTAACTTGCAGCCACGCCTCGTCGGAGGGACCGGGGAAACCCTCACCCCATGTATATCCGCCGCCGCCGGAATAATCGCCCCACATTATCTCATAAACGGCCTGGTCAACGCAGGCTTTGCCTATTTCCTCGGCTGACCCGTGCTGTTCTTTCTGAACCGCCTGACGGCTTTGGGCGCGGGCCCACATAATCAGCGCATAACCTATACCCGCCATAAAAGTAATGCTTATTATCGCCACAATAATAGACTGCCCCGCCTTCCCGCGCGCGAACCTGTATGTTTCAACTTTCAAGGCCTGCCCCCCTTTTTACTTCCTCGGATATATTGTTTTTCTGAGAGTAAATTTCGTAGGGTCGCCGTATTTGTCACCCCTGACTTTCGCTCCCAACTGCAGTATAATGGTTATAGGCGAGTTTGTGCCCTCCGCCGGCGATTCAATCTTAAATTCAAGAGAACGTATGTTCTCAGCCAGAGCGTTATAAAAACGCGTTTTTATTCCCGACATGGGTCCTGACGCCTCATAGATGACGCTGTAACAGTTAAGCCTTTTTATGATATCGCCGCTTTTTGTAAGTCTTTCATCTATTTTGAACATTGATTCCGGCTCTCCCGGAGCGCCGCCGGCGGTCTGCGAAACATATATATAGCCTGTCGTATTCGCAGTCTTCTCAAAATCATAAAGCCGGGAAATTATAGGCCTCACCGAAACATCGTCTATAATCACACCGCCGTTGGCCGTCCTAAAAACAACTTTGTAATTCGCGGCGGGGGCGAGCGTCCCTGTTGAAAAAAACTCCTGCCATGTCGTGGAGGATATGCCCACGCCCGACTCCACTTTCAATTTCTCTGCGCCATAAAGTTCAACGGAACCCGTGATATCGGTTGCGATAAGAGCGCCCGTTGAAGCTTTGGCCTTGAAAGCGAACATAACTTCTGTCTTACCTGTTCCGTCGTCAATAATCTCAAAACCCTCGCCTGCGGGCCCTTCATACTCATATCGGGCGTCGGAAACGGCAAGCGTTACTGAAGCGTAGCCGGAAGCCACAACGGCGGTTGAGGCGGAACGATTATAAAATTTATCCCCCGGCTCTATCGGTGGCCAGAGCGAAGGCTGCGAACGGTCGTCTATATCGGTATAATATCCCTCAAAACCCGCGTTATAAAGAAGATTCCCCATGGAAAATCTGTATGCGCCCTGAAATTCCTTGTTCATAAAAGAAAGCGCGTCTCTGCCGTCCTGCTCTATGGTCATTTTGGCTC
>VMTI01000240.1 GCA_013791675.1 bacterium
AAATTGTGAATGTCAATTTTCGCGCCCGGGGAGAAGCGCTTTTTAGAGATGCCGCGCTTAATCAGAAAATATTTTACGAGGACGCTATCCGCACTTTTGACAATTCATATGCCAAGGTGCTGTTTCCCACGCAGGAAGTGACGAAGATATCGCCCAATAGCCTTGTTATTATCAAACCGAGAGAAGTGGACCAGGAAATCAATCTCATCAGCGGCGAGATTTACTTTAAAAAAGCCAGAATTCAGACGCCGTCGGCGATTCTCAATCCTCAGAAAGACGGGCTTTATAAGGCCGTCGTGGGAGATGATAAAAGCACCAGTATAGAGGTGTTTGAAGGAAAAGTTGATGTGGAGGATACTGAAGGCAGGGGGAAAATTGTTATAGGCAAGGGTTTTTCTTCGAAAATAGAACTGGGGAAACTTCCGATGGAGCCGATAGAGATAACGCTGCCCGATGCCGCGCGGATCACCGCGCTTAAAGGAGAGATCACGCTTCCTCCTAATTTTCAGCTAAGTGTCGCCGATATTGAGACAGTGGGAGTTTTTAATCCCGAGAATGTTGATTTTGTTAATGAGGTGAAAAAACGCGGAAAAATACGTAAAGAAATAAGTGCCGTGGAAATCGCGCTGGATGAATATTGTTCGCAGATTATAATGAAACTCAAACCGGCTAAGGTGCAGGAAGAAATTAAAAAACTCGCGGACGGAAAATACTATTATCGTCTGGAATACGGCAGTGACGCGCAAAAATATTCGCCGGTAAAAGGTTTTGAGCTTAACAGGGCGGCGAGGGAAATGAATGTCATTATACTTTATCCGCCGTCTGATTTAAAAGTTGATGATGAATTTATTGAGGTCAGAGGCTCAGCCAGCCGCGATATATCAAAACTTTCCATAGACACTACAATGGTTGATCTCGGCGATGACGGGTCATTCAGGCAGATAGTTTATTTGCCGATGGGGCATCATGAAATGGAGATATTTTTTCAGGATAAGCTCGGAAATACAAAAAGAATTACGAAGCGGGTTGTCAGGGTGAAGGCGGCGCCGGGATTCTGGCAGAAAATTTTCGGCGCGGGGAATCAGGGGCGATGAGAATAATTCTCGCCGACGAAGACATAGACAGACGATTCGCCGTCAAACTGCTTTGGAGAAACTATGACTGTGTTTTCAGGGAAGCGAGAAATTTTGATATTCTAACTCTTTTAATCAAAGAGGAAACGCCGGATATATGCATTATCAATTACCTGCTTTCGGGAAGCAAAGGTTTTAATATTTATGATATGTGCAGGAAGCTCACGGGGGAATTCAATGTGCCTGTACTGGTGCTTCTTCCCGACAATATTTCCGCGGAACATGAAATACCCCTTGTGCGGTTTTTATCCTCGCCCGGCGGTATGCCTGTTTCACATGATGTTATTTCAGAAAAGGTCGCCGAGTTGACCGGCAAATATCCCGCGCTTAAAAAAAGCGGAGGAGATTTTGAGAGAAAAAAACTTAAAAAAATTCTTATTGCCGACGACGAGTCATCTATCAGGAAACTTCTTCTGGTGCTGCTTAAAGCTTATGAGGTTGAAGAGGCCGCATCCGGCGTAGAGTTAGAGGACAAGGCCGTTTCCTTTAAGCCGGATCTTATAATATCAGATGTTATCATGCCCGGTATTTCCGGTTGGAAAGCTGTACGCAATATCAGGGCAAAAGATGGCTTTGAAGAAATACCCGTTATATTTGCCTCAGGATATGTGAAGGATAAGGAGATATATGAAATGCACCGGCCGGATGGCCCAACGGAATTCCTGCTTAAGCCTTTCACCAAACAAGGGCTTTTTACTGCTGTGGAAAAATTTTTTGTCCTTGAAAAATGACAAAAAGAGAATGACGCCTTGTAAGGCGTGTGGATAAAATAGTATAATCGCATTTGTATTGCTCACATTGCAGCTGTACGCCTCCGGCGCGCCGAATACAGCGCCGTAAGGCGGCGCGGTTGCACAATGACGAGTAGTTGACGGGCCTGTAGCTCAGTTGGTTAGAGCACCGGTCTCATAAACCGGTGGTCGAAGGTTCAAGTCCTTCCGGGCCCAAAAACGCCCGCCATGGCGGCGGTGCCCCGCGGGCGGTTAGCTCAGCTGGTTAGAGCGTTCGGTTCACATCCGAGAGGTCATAGGTTCGAATCCTATACCGCCCAAAATTTGGTCTATTGAAAAGGTGAGCGAGCCAACTGCTTGGCTCGCGTTAGGATTCGAAGACCGCAGCGATGTGCGAGTTTGACGAGCGAAAGCGAGGAAAGGCGAGCACCGCGAGGGGCGGCCTGCGAGAAATTTCCGTTAGGAAATTTACTTGTAGGCGAATCCTATACCGCCCAAAATTTGGTCTATTGAAAAGGTGAGCGAGCCAACTGCTTGGCTCGCGTTAGGATTCGAAGACCGCAGCGATGTGCGAGTTTGACGAGCGAAAGCGAGGAAAGGCGAGCACC
>VMTI01000187.1 GCA_013791675.1 bacterium
TCTTGACAATGGGGAGTACTTTAGAGGAAGCAGATTTTTTACAAGCATTAGAAAAAATAAAAAAAAGGGAAGAAATGTAAATAACCCCGGACCTTGACCATTCTCGGCTGGCAGGCATTTCGACATTTCACTCTTTTTATTCAAAACTGCAGTAATAATTACACCATAAAAAAGTGCTCTCTCTTGGAGATATGAGAAATTTAGCTTGTCATTTGGTATAATCGTATCATGAATAATGAAAAAAATGCAGGACGTCCCCATTCTTTTTTAATGATATGAAAAATTTTGTAGCGATTGATTTTGAGACGGCGGACCACGGGCACGACAGCGCCTGCGCGATTGGGATTGTCAGGGTGGAGGGCGGCAGGATTACGGAGTCGACGCATTACCTGATACGGCCGCCGCGACGGGATTTTATGTTCACTTATGTGCACGGTATTACGTGGGATGATGTGAAGGACGAGCCGACATTCGCCGAGCTTTGGCCGGAAATAGGGCGGAAGCTCGCCGGAGCGCACTATCTCGCGGCGCACAATAAGGGATTTGACAGAACTGTGCTGAGGGTGTGCTGTGAAAACGCGGGAGTGGAAATGCCGAGCGCGCCGTTTATATGCACTGTGCAGGCGTCAAGAAAAATACTGGATATCAGGCCGGCTACGCTGGATAACGTGTGCAGGGTGCTGAGGATAAAGCTGAAACATCATGACCCGCTATCGGACGCGAATGCGTGCGCCAGAATAGTGTTAAAGGCGAGGGAGACGGACCAGCCGGCGTTTGATAAATTTTTAGAATGCCTGTAATGCGGGCGTGAAAATGGCGGGGCAGCAGTTATGAAAATAGAAATAGCGCGGAGTGCGAGGCGAAGAAGAACGGTGGGCGCCCGTCTTGCCGGGGATACAATGCATGTAAAGGCGCCGGCGGGGATGCCGGAAAATAAACTGGCGGAGATTATTGAAGGTTTTCAAAAAAGATTTGAAAGACAAAAACTCAGGAAAGCGCTTAACAGGGAGCAAACACTGAATGATATTTTTGAGAGGCTGAATAAAAAATATTTTACGGGGAATTTGAGTGTTAAGTCAATTAAATATGTTACAAACCAGCGGAAGAAATACGGCTGCTGTAATTTCCGGACAAAGACAATCCGTATTTCACACATTCTTGCCGAGATGCCGGAATGGGTGCGGGATTATGTCGTTGTGCACGAGATGGCGCATCTCATAGAGCCGAATCACAGCAAGGCATTCTGGGATATCGCGCACCGTTACAAGCTGGCGGAAAGAGCGCGGGGATATCTTATGGCTAAGGGAATGAAAACGGATTGAGAATAGAAATAATACAGGCTGATATAACGCTGCTTAAAGTGGACGTTATCGTTAACGCGGCCAACATCACATTATGCGGGGGAGGCGGGGTTGACGGCGCGATTCACAGAGCTGCCGGCGCGGAGCTGCTGGCTGAGTGCCGCACTTTGAAAGGCTGCGAAACAGGGCGCGCTAAAATAACAAAGGGCTACAAACTGCCGGCAAAGTATGTGATTCATACGGTCGGCCCCGTGTGGCGCGGCGGGAATAAAAATGAGGACACATTGCTGGCGTCGTGCTATCGGGAATGTCTGGCGCTGGCAAATGAGTACAAGCTGAAATCAATAGCATTTCCGGCAATCAGCTGCGGCGTTTACAGGTTCCCCATACCAAAGGCGTGTGATATCGCAATTCGGGAAATATCGGAAAATGCGGGCAACACTTCAATTGAGCATATTATCTTTGCGTGCTTCGGTCATGAAGTTGAAGAAGCTCTTAATGCCAGCCTGGAAAAATATGAAAAAGAACACACTTCAGGGGAATAGCGGTTAAGGGATGAATAATCTTTGTCTACTTGTCTAAACCGCGTCGCTGAATTTTCAAATCCCTGCCAAATCTGCTAAAATAAATTCATGGGAGAACAGGAATAATATGAATCTGCCGATAAACATTAATGACCTTCTAACAGCGCGCACTGTGGAGTGGGAGCGGCTTGAATTCAAGAAGGGCTGGAACCCCGAGAATGTTCTTCACACATTATGCGCTTTTGCGAATGATTTTCATAATCTTGGCGGTGGCTATGTGATTATCGGAGTCGCGGAGAAAAACGGACGTGCCGTTTTACCGCCGAAGGGATTAAAAAATAATCAGATTGATAATATCCAAAAACAAATTGTTGACCTCGGCCATAAAATTCAGCCGTATTATCATCCGATAATCGCGCCGTGTGAAGTTGACGGCAAGACAATTTTGGTATTGTGGGCGTCGGGAGGACAGACCCGTCCGTATAAAGCGCCGGTTTCCTTGAGCAAAAAAAACAAAGAGTATGCGTATTACATACGTAAAGGTTCGTCCACCGTTCGCGCCCAGCATCAGGATGAAGTGGAATTAATAGGCTTGGCGGCAACAGTTCCCTTTGATGATAGAATCAATCAGCGCGCCTCAGTCGGTGATATTGACCTCGGTTTAATCCGTTCATATCTTCAACAGGTCGGCAGCGATCTTTTCGCCGAGTCCCCGAAGATGGATTTTATTGAACTTTGCCGCAGGATGAATATTATTGACGGCCCCGATGAATTTATCAGGCCCCGCAATGTTGGTTTGCTATTTTTTAACGAACAGCCTGACAAGTTTTTTCCGCAGACACAGATAGATGTTGTGCATTTTCCCGACGGTCCCGGGGCGGATTCGTTTACTGAGAAAACTTTTAAGGGCCCCGTTAACAAGATGCTGGCTGACGCGCTGAATCATATTAAATCCCAATTTATTAAGGAAAATATTCAGAAGTTTCCGGACAGGGCGGAAGCCGAACGCCGTTTTAATTATCCCTATGTCGCAATTGAAGAGGCGCTGACTAATGCGGTATATCATCGTTCTTATGAAATTCGCGAGCCGATTGAAGTGCGTATATTGCCGGACAGTATCACCATCGGCAGTTTTCCCGGGCCCGACAGATCCATTACGGATAAAGACATCAAAAAATATAGTTTAGTATCCCGAAGATATCGTAACCGCAGGATAGGTGACTTCTTAAAAGAACTTGATATGACCGAGGGAAAAGGGACAGGATTCCCAAAGATTTTGCGGGCGCTCAAAAAGAACGAATCCCCGCGGTTGATTTTTCATACCGACGAAGACCGTAGCTATTTTGTTGTGGAATTGCCCATTCAGCCGAAATTTAGGAAAAAAGAAAAGCTATCCGCGAAAGTAGGGGCAGAGTCAGGGGCCCAGTCAAGGGCCCAGTCAAGGGCCCAGTCAGAAAGGATATTAGGTGCGCTTGCAAAGTTCCCGCTATCTATGTTTGAAATAGTTAAAGTCTTGGGCTTAAAAAGTAAAACTGGTGCGTTAAAGAGGGCAGTTAATGATTTGCTGTCAGTAAAATATGTTGAATATACTCTTCCGGACAAGCCCACCAGTCGCCTGCAGAAATACCGACTGACAAAGAAAGGGGCTGATTCCCTGAAAAAACAGGGGAAGAAATAATGGCTGAAATTTGGTTGAACTTTTGAGGCTGTTGATCTAAATTATGTCTTACAAATATAAAGAAATAAAAGAAATTTTATCCCAATTAAATATATCAAGAATTCCATTTATAGGCCCGGCCTTGTGTGATAAAGCAGAAGGTGATGAAAATTATGATATCCCCGCGGACTTGAATAGATATTATATTCCGGTTTATAAAAAATATCTTTCATCAATAGAGAATGAAGAATATCCGTTTTTTTTTGGCGAACTTCAGCCGGAAACAGAATGGGTGAATTTTAACGGCGAGATAAATAAGCAGAACCCCTGGTATAAATATTATTTAAAACCGGATAAAAACATTCATTTTGGTTTACATCTTTCCATAAAGCCCGCCCGTGTGGGCTCTACCGACGAAAAAGAAATTGAATACACTCTGAATAATAGATATCACGAAATTGACTTTGGTGAAAGAATAGGCGTGAAATATTATGTCCTGCATATTTCGCAGGATAATTTTATAGGGACTGACGCGAATTATAAAGCAGCTGTCTTTGTGCTGAAAAAAACCATAGAATATCTGGCGGCAAAAAAAACTTCCGCTTATGTCCTTATTGAAAATATAGAATATCCAAAATACCCGTCCACACCGCAGGAATTATGCTGGTGGGTGAATAAAATAAAAGAATTTGAGGGAAGCGATAAACTTTCTTTCGGAGTAATGCTGGATGTGGCGCATCTCTGGAAAAGTCGCGGGGATATAATCAGGACGATAAAGGAAGGGAATATCGGACGGCTGCCTGACTGGATAAAAGAAGAAAAGGATATTATTTTCCAACCGTTTCATGATTTATTGAATTATACATTAAAAACCCGTCTATCAGAAATACCTGTAATCGGTTTTCAGATCGGCGGCTGTTATGGTGTTGAGACACATTTAATTCCCGGTATGCGGGTGGATGACGACCCGGAATTGACCGACATTTCCATCCGGAGATTTTATGATGAAAATATTGAGATGAATCTTAAAACAACAATTAAAAATATTGTCCAATATTATTTTGATTCTTTTAGAAATTATCCGTCGCTGAATAAAACGGTACACCGCCCGCTTTATATAGTTACAGAATCATATATTTCAAAACAACACTCCGAAAAACATTCGCTCAGATATCCAAATGTCTTAAAAGGTGTTAAAGCAATCAGGGATTATCTGGTGCAATATATGGAAAAACTGGATTATAAGTCCAGGGCCCGGGCGCGGGTGTATGAGTATTTCAAAAAAAGGTAATTCGCTTATCGCCCTTCGTCTGGGCGGCGTTCAAAGTAATAAAATAGAAATAGGGGATAATTAGTAAATAAATTACCTCCGTCCCTTTTTTGGTTTTCTTATTTAACGAGTTCCATTTTTACTTTACCGTCAACCCATATTGCTACAGGCCGTCCGGCTTTTTTATGCTCAGCCATAACTTTTTTAACAGCTGCTTCCATGGCGCACATGGCTTTTTCGTGTAGTGTCATACGTTTTTTTGGTTTTTTCATAAATTGACTCCTGCTTTCAAAGACATTTGTTCTGGAGAAAACGGCGCAAGCCCATGTGCGATAAGGTCGGCGTTTATAAAATTAGGGCATTTGGCATAGACGGGTAAAAACTCTGTAGCAAAGGTAGTTTTACCGGAGCCGTTAGGGCCGCAATTATGTAAACATTCTTTTTTTTCATTGACTTATTGTACCTAACCTGCATTATTCATACTCCCTGGAAAAAATAAAATTTTAGGATTTAATGGCAAAAATCCCATTTGATAATAGCATTTTTTCTTGATTATAAAGACTGTCATCGAAAATCCAACTATTTTCTGGTTCTTATCCA
>VMTI01000045.1 GCA_013791675.1 bacterium
ACAAAAGCGGCCTGGAAGGTGGGAGTAAAATTAGCGGATGAATTACTTAATAAGTATCTTGCGGAAGAAAGTAAATATCCGGAAAATATTGGAATGGTCCTCTGGAGCATAGATGGTTACCGCGCCGACGGAGAACAGATTTCGCAAATCCTATATCTGTTAGGAGCAGAACCTGTCTGGTCGGATTCGGGAAGTGTGACCGGTACGGAAATTATCTCATTAGAAAAATTAAACAGGCCCCGCATAGATGTAACCATCAGAACGAGCGGCATTTTCCGGGATACTCTTCCTCATTTAATTGAACTTCTTGATGAAACCATAAAAAAGGCTGCTTCGCTGGATGAACCGCAAGAAATGAATTTTATAAAAAAACACGGAAAAGGCCATAGGGTATTTTGCTCTCAGCCCGGCTCTTACGGTAACGGCGTCAGTCTGATGATTGCCGCCGGCGCCTGGAAAACAATGAAAGACCTTGGAGAAATTTATATTGAAAGAGGCGGATATGCATACGGAAAAGGAGTCTTTGGAAAAGCTTCGCATGCACACTTCGCCCGCCGGTTAACCAGTGTTGAGGCGACTTTTCATAAATTAGCTTCTGATGAGACAGACCCGCTTGACTGCTGCAGTTTCCATGATTTTCAGGGAGGAATGTATGCGGCGGCAAAAACTTTGAAAGGAAAGGGACCAAAGGTTTACTGGGGAGATACGCGAAATCTCAAAAGACCCCGGGTAAGAACAATGAAGAATGAGATAGAAAGAATAGTCCGGACCAGACTGCTGAATCCCGAATGGATTGAGGGAATGAAAAAGCACGGATACAAAGGGGCAGGTGATATTTCCAAGCGGATCAGCCATGTTTACGGCTGGGATGCGTCGGCAGAAGTTGTGGCTGACTGGATATTTGACGATATAGGAAGAGTATTTGTTTTAGATGAAAAGAATAGAAACTTTTTCAAACAGAACAATCCCTGGGCATTGGAAGAAATTACGAGACGCCTTCTTGAGGCCGAAAAGAGGGGCGTCTGGAAAGCCGACCCTGAAGTGCTGGAAGAACTGAAGGATAAATATCTGGAGATTGAGGGCTGGATGGAGGAAAAAATGGGGGACGTTGAAGGAGAATATCAGGGCGGAAATATTGACGTAATAACCAGAGGCGAAGTTGAAGAGTGGTCAAAAAAGACGAATTTTAATATAGATGCTTTTCAGAAAGCGGAGGTAAAATCAAAATGACTTGCAAAAAAACAGTGTTTCCTTTTACCGCAATCGTGGGACAGGAGAAGATGAAAAAAGCGCTTATATTAAACACCATCAATCCTAATCTCGGGGGCGGTTTGATTAGCGGTGAAAAAGGTAAGGCAAAATCCACCGCAGCGCGCGCTTTAGCGGATTTGCTGCCGGAAATAGAAGTGGTTAAGGACTGTCCTTTTAACTGCAACCCCCGTGAAATTCACGGGATGTGTTTAAATTGCAGAAAACGTGTTGAGAATGGAGAAAAAATCCCTGTTATTAAAAGAAAAACCCGGGTGGTTGATTTGCCGTTGGGGGCAACAGAAGACAGAGTAATAGGAACGCTTGATATGGAAAAAGCAATTAAAAAAGGGGAAAAACATTTTGAACCGGGCCTGCTGTCCGAAGTACACCGGGGAATACTTTATGTGGATGAAGTAAACCTGCTTGATGACCATTTAGTGGATATTCTTTTGGATGTCGCGGCAATGAGCGTAAACATCGTAGAAAGGGAGGGCGTATCCTATTCCCATCCGGCGAGGTTTGTTTTAATAGGCACAATGAATCCTGAAGAGGGAGAATTAAGGCCGCAGCTTTTGGATAGATTCGGGCTGTGTGTGGAAATTCAGGGGTTAAATGACCCTGAACTGCGGGCAGAAGTGGTAAGGAGATGTATAGAATATGAAAAAACACCCCATCAATTTGAAAAGAAATGGGAATCAGAACAGATTAAATTGCGCGGAGCGGTCGTGAAAGCGCAGAAGATTTTTCCGCAAGTGTCTTATTCCGACAGGATGCTTGAATTAGTAACCAGGATTGCCATAGATATGGGAGTGGACGGGCATCGCGCGGATATTGCTATGATTAAAGCGGCTCAGACCATAGCCGCGTTTCATCAGCGAAAGCAGGTTACGGAAGAAGACATCAGAGAAGCGGCGGATATGGTTCTTCCTCACAGAAGGAGAAAAAAGCCCTTTCAGCAGCCGAAGGTCAGCCGTGACAAAATAGAACAATCAATTAAAAAGCAAAAAGAAGCAGAGCATCAAAAAAAAAACATAAAAACGGAAAATCAGGATAAAGGCCGGAAAAAGGAAAACAACAATGAGCCCGGAAAATCAGACGCCTTATCGGAGACGAATTTTGAAGCGGGCAAGCCCTTCTCTGTAAAAAGAATAACTCCGTCAAAAGACAGAATAATAAGAACAGGTTCCGGCA
>VMTI01000068.1 GCA_013791675.1 bacterium
CATTCGTCACGCCTGCTCAATTTCCCGCTCGCTTTTGTTATCCGGGTTTCTTTGCTATAATATTCCGAAAATTAAATAAACGGAGGCTATAAAAATGGCGCATAAAAAAGGACAGGGTTCATCTTCAAACGGAAGAGATTCGGCAGGACGCAGACTTGGCGTTAAGATATCAGGCGGTCAGGTCGTTAAGGGCGGGGGCATTATCATCCGTCAGCGCGGAACAAAAGTTATTCCCGGATTGAACACGGGGGTAGGGCGCGATGACAGTCTTTACGCGAAAATTTCCGGCAAAGTTAAATTTCAGACCCGAGCCGGCAGAAAAATAGTTTCAGTAGAATAACAGAACCTTTTGAAATCTCATTTCGCCGATAGGGCTCAAATTACAGTAAAAGCCGGCGATGGCGGTAACGGCTGTGTTTCGTTCCGCCGGGAGAAATTCATTCCCAAGGGCGGGCCCGACGGCGGCGACGGCGGCGACGGCGGCAGCGTTGTGCTTTTGGCCTCTCCGCATCTTACAACACTTTACGATTTTAAACTCAGGCCTTATTACAGGGCCACATCAGGCGGCACCGGCCAGGGCAGCAGAAAAAGCGGAAAGGCCGGAGAAACTCTGCTGATAAAAGTGCCCTGCGGAACCGAGATTTACAGAGGAGGCGAACTCATAGCCGATCTCGTTGTTGACAAAGATAATGTGTGTGTTGCCCGTGGCGGCAAGGGAGGCCGGGGGAATGAGTTTTTCAAAAGCGCCGTAAACAGAACACCCCGCCGTTTTGAAAAAGGAACTTCCGGCGAAAGCGCGGAATTATTGCTAAAGCTTAAACTGATCGCGGATGTGGGGCTGGTGGGTTTTCCCAATGCCGGCAAATCCACACTTCTCGGCTGTATTTCAAACGCGCATCCGCGCGTTGCGGCTTACCCTTTTACCACTCTTAAACCGAACCTCGGCGTTGTTGATACTCCGACGGGAAAAATCAGTTTTGCCGATTTGCCCGGCATAGTTGAAGGCGCGCACGCGGGCAAAGGACTTGGTTTTGAATTTCTCTCGCACATTGAAAGGGTGAAGATTCTTTTATTTATTCTGGATGTGAACGGTTTCAGCTCCCCGGGGGACCCTTACGCTGATTTTAAAATTCTGGTAGAAGAAATAAAACAATATAATCCGTTTTTGCTGGAAAAACCTTTTGTGATAGCTGTTAATAAAATAGACACCTGCGCCGATGAGAAGGCGTATTCTAATTTCAGCGGGAAACATTTCGGAATTTCCGCCCTGGATGGAACTGGCGTCCAAGGCCTTGTTGAATACATAAGAGAGATGTTATGAAAAGAGTGGTCGTAAAATTAGGCACAGGGCTGCTGAGCGATAAGGGGAAAATAAACGCCTCTGTCATAAGCGCAATCAGCGGCGAAATAGCGTTTCTTAAAAAGAAAGGTTTTCAGATTCTTGTTGTTTCTTCCGGAGCCGTCGGATGCGGCATGATAAAATTAGGCCGTCCGCGTCCCAAAAATATTTCCGATGCCCAGATGCTGGCCTCCGTCGGGCAGCCCCTGCTGATGGATATGTGGATGAGGGCGTTTTCAAAAAGGGGTATTACGGGGGCTCAGGTGCTTTGTTCGGCTGATGATTTTTCGGACAGAAAAAAATATCTGAATCTCCGAAGAACAATGCTTAAAATTCTTGAAAATGGGATTCTGCCGGTGATAAATGAAAACGATTCGGTTACCGTTGATGAGCTTAAATTCGGAGATAACGACAGGCTTTCAGCGCTGACGGCAAGTCATATAGAAGCCAGCGATCTTGTGATTCTCACAAATGTGCAAGGCCTTTATGTTGACGGTAAACTTGTCGGCGAATTAAAAAATATCGGTGAGGCGGAGTTAAAGAGCGCAGGCCCCGCGGGAAAGTTCGGTACCGGCGGTATGAGGAGCAAGCTTCTTGCCGCGAAGATAACGCGCCTTGCGGGATGCCGCCTGACAATCGCTTCCGGAAAAACGCGGGGAATCCTAAAAAAAATTCTTATAGATAAAAAAAATCCAGGCACACTTATTCTGCCGTCGGGGCATATCAAAAACCGCAAGAGGTGGCTCGCTTTCGGCAGTATATGCCGCGCGTCAATAATTGTTGACATTGGCGCGTATAATGCTATAGCCAAAAACGGCCGGAGCCTGCTTGCCGCCGGAATTACCGGAGCGGAAGGCGTTTTCGCGAAAGGCGATGCGGTGAATATTGTTTACGGACAAAAATCTTTTGCCCGGGGAATTGTAAATTATTCGGATTCCGAAGTGAGGAAAATTCAGGGATGCCAAAGCCCCGGTATAAGTAAACTGCTCAAGCGCGACGGAGATCCCGAGGTGATAAATCGCGATAATCTCGTGCTCATCAATGGGGACGGGCCCCTTTGAATTGAAAATATTATTGACGGGCGCCACGGGTTTTATAGGAAAAAATCTTATCGCTCATCTTAAAGGCCACGAGCTTTTCTGCCTCGTCCGCAGCCCAGCAAAGTTTGAAAGCATAAAAAGCGATAATATTTTTCCCGTTTACGGCGATATAACCGGGGAGCTTCCCGATCTTCCTGAAGTTGATTTTATAATTCATAACGCCGGAGTCGTGCGCTGCGCCTCAAAAAAATATTATGAGGTGAATTCCGAAGGAACTGCCGCGCTTCTTCTTAAAGCTAAAAAATTGAAGACGCTTAAAAAATTTATATTTATTTCGTCGCAAGCTGCTTCGGGTCCGGCCGAGCTCACGCACCCGGCGGAAGAATCCGACGCACTCCATCCGTTGTCGGATTACGGAAAAAGCAAGGCGCTCGCCGAAAAATTCGTCAGGGAATCGGACTTGCCTTATATTATTCTTCGCCCGTCGGCTGTTTACGGGCCCGGAGACAGGGACCTTTTTGTGACTTTCAGGATGGTGAAAAAAGGGCTTGTCTTTCTGCCGGCGGGGAAAAAATGCGTTAATTTTATAAATGTGAAGGATGTTTGCGAGGGAATAGAAAAGGCCATTTTATCGCCTCTGGTCAACGACACTTTTTTTCTTGCGCATCCTCAAATAGAGACACAGGAAAATTTTGCCGGAATTATCGCGGAATGCGCCGGGAAAAAATGCATAATTGTCCGTGTCCCGTTTCTTTTTTTGCGCCTTGCGGGAGCGTTTTTTTCCGTTGCCGGATTTTTTACCGGAAAAACGGCTCTTCTCAATTCCCAGAAGATAAAAGAGCTTGAAGCTGAGCACTGGGTTGTAAATCCGGAGCGTATGCTTAACGGACTGGGTTTTCATCCCCGTTATGATTTGAAAACAGGCGTTGCCCTCACATTGAAATGGTACGAAGAACGGGGCTGGCTTTAATATTTCTTGACGTAAAATTTTCTTTTTTGTTTAATTAACAGCGAGGCGGTAATTATAGAAACCGTCAAAGGAGATATAATAAATGGAACTCTTTGATAAGGTTAAAAATTTCACCATCGCCCGCGAGGTGCAGGCGGCGGGCCTATATCCTTATTTTCATACTGTGGAGTCCGGGCAGAACGCGATTGTCACCTGTGAGGGCCGCCGTATGATAATGATGGGTTCCAACAGTTATCTCGGGCTTGCCACCGACCAGCGGCTGAAAAACGCGGCCATTATGGCGACTCAGAAATACGGAACGGGATGTGTCGGGAGCCGTTTTCTGAACGGCACGCTTGATATACACGAGAAATTGGAAAAGGAACTTGCCGATTATGTGGGAAAACCCGCGGCGCTTGTTTTTACCACGGGCATGCAGGTTAATCTCGGCGTGATATCGGCTCTGGTGGGAAAAAAAGATTATATCATAGCCGATAAATTTGACCACGCCTCCATTCTTGACGGATGCCGCCTTTCCGCGGGCATCCTCGTGAGGTTTAAGCACAACGACATTGAGGACTTTGAATATGTGCTTAAAAATCTCCCCCAGGACGCGGGAAAGCTTGTTATAGTTGACGGCGTTTTTTCCATGGAAGGTGATGTTGCCCCGCTTGATAAAATGCTGCCCATAGCAAAAAAATACGGCGCCAGATTCATGGTGGACGACGCCCACGGAATAGGCGTTCTCGGTTGCTGCGGGCGCGGCACCTGTGATTATTTCGGCGTGACAGAAGAAGTGGATCTTATCATGGGCACTTTTTCAAAATCTTTCGCATCCACCGGCGGTTTTATAGCGGGGGACGAAGATGTCATTCATTACATAAAGCACAATGCCCGCGCTCTGATTTTTTCGGCGGCGCCTTCGCCGGCCAATGTGGCTTCGGTTATTAGAGCCCTTGAAATCATAAAGAAAGACGCAAAAAGAATAACAAGATTACTGAATAGGGCGAAATATATGAGAGACTCGCTTAAAAGCATGGGTTTTAACACAGGGCACACAACAACGCCTATTATTCCCGTGGTCATAGGCGATGATATGACGGCGTTTAAAATGTGGAAAAGCCTTTTTGAAAAGGGAGTTTTTGTGACGCCTGTGGTTTCACCGGCCGTGCCTCCGGGGCGCGCTCTAATACGGGTGAGTATCATGGCCTCTCACACGAAAAAACATATTGATGAAGCCTGCGCGGCTTTCAGAGAAGCGGGGGAAGAGCTCGGAATTATTAAAGGAACAAGCGCCGTATCGCCGCCCAAAGCAAGGCGCATGGCAAAAACGTGGAACGCTCTCAACGGATGGATGAAAAACTTATGGAACTGGCGCAGGTTAAATCGCTCCGTGAATTAAAGCGTTTCATAGAATTTCCGTACGCGTTATACAAAAAAGATACTAACTGGGCGCCGCCTCTCATCTCGGAAACGAGGGAAATGTTTTCGGACAAAAACCCTTTCTGGAAACACGCCGAAAAAGCGCTTTTTACAATTAACAGCTCCGGAAGAACAATGGGCAGGATCGCCGCTATTATAGATGAGAACCACAACAGATTTCACGGTGAAAAATGCGGGTTTTTCGGGTTTTTTGAATGCGTAGAGGACGCTCAGGCGTCCCGGCTACTTTTTGACGCGGCATTATCTTTTATGCGGTCCCGCGGCATGAAAATCGCGCGGGGCCCGGTGAATCCTTCTACAAACGATGAATGCGGAATGCTTGTGGAAGGCTACGGCGAACCGCCGAAGATAATGATGACATATAATCCGCCTTATTACGCGGATTTTGTTTCGGCGGAAGGATTTTACAAGGCGAAAGATCTGATTGCTTTTATCACGGAAGTTGATAAAGTGCCCGCCAAGAGGCTGCGTTCTCTCTCCGAAAGAGTGCTGAAAAGAAATCCCGCGATAAAAGTGAGGCCGATAAACGTCAAAGACTTTGAGAATGAAGTTAAAATCATCATGAATATTTATAATGCCGCATGGGAAAAAAACTGGGGTTTTGTCCCGTTTACGGATGACGAGATTTTTTATATGGCTGGGAAGCTCAGGCAGATTGTGGATCCGGAATTACTTCAGATCGCTTTTTGCGGACAGGACCCGGCCGGTTTTATAATGACGCTGCCGGATATTAACGAAGCGCTTATAAAGATAAGAGGCCGTTTGACGCCGCTGGGCTTGCTGAAACTTTTTTACTATATCAAAAAAATTAAAAATATACGCGTCCTCACCTTGGGGGTGAAAAAGCGCTACCATCAAATGGGGATAGAGGGACTTCTTTATTCCATGTCGCTTGAAGTGGCGCTTCGGAAAGGATATAAAAAATGCGAATTCTCATGGGTGCTGGAAGACAATACTATGATGATGCGCGCGGCGGACATGCTATCAGGCAAAGCGTACAAAAGATACAGAATTTTTGAGAAAACCCTGTGATGGATATAGTCAGACGCTCGGCCCGAACGCGGTTGTTTAATGAAAGAAAATTATATTTTTAGCGGCTCCGGCAAAAAGATCGTCGTGGAGAAGAAGCGCGCTCAGACCCGCTCACGCGTTATTTTAAAGCTTTTGGCCCATGAAATGTTTTCGGGAAAGTTGAGTTTTTCTAATAAGCAGGGGTTCACATTCAAACCTGATTTGTATGGCCCCGCATCGGGCGGAGAAAAAGCTTTATGGGTTGAGTGCGGCGAGCCAAGCGAAAAAAAAATAATGTTTTTCCGTTCCCGCCGGGATATTTTTTCCGTATTCGTATTTCTTCAGGGGAAGGATTCCGCCGAAGCTATGAAAAAACTTTTTAAAAAACATTCCGTTGACGCGGTGATATACGCTTTTGATTCCGGATTTATTCAAAAACTCGCAGGAGCGCTGTATAGAAAAAATTCCTTTAAATGCGTTTTTTCCCGCGGCCGTGTTAAAGTTTCACTTAACGGCTCTGAATACGACAGTCCGGTTTACTCTAATATTCTCGGTGTACTTTGAGCCGGCGAAGGGAATCCTTCTCACCCAACGCTATCGCGTTTCCTTCGAAGCCTGCCGCCCTTGCTGCCGTTCGTTTCACTTACTATCATCCGCAGGATGCGCTTCGGGTCGGCTTCGATTCCCGTTAATTGATTAAAGCCGGCGAAGGGAATCGAACCCCCGACCAGCGGTTTACAAAACCGCTGCTCTACCAGCTGAGCTACGCCGGCTTAAACAGCAAAAGCAGGGAAGGGAAGACACATCATAACCCCTTTTATTTGAAAAAGCAATTTTTTTCTTAAGTAAGGAACAAA
>VMTI01000236.1 GCA_013791675.1 bacterium
TCGCGATTTCATAAGAATAAGAAACGCGGCCGGAAGCCAGACGGATGTTCCAAGGACGCTCAGAAATTCTATTTTCGTAAGAATATAACCGTTAAAGGCGAAAATCATTCCCGAAAGGAAAGACGCTTCGTCGTCAAGCCCTGTTTCCCGCATAAGAAGGAACATTGAGATAAACGCTATAAAAATGTGAAAAACAATGTAAATTTTATATGCGGTGACAAAATTCAAGACATAAAAAATTATGTTCGGCGGATAGTAAACAGCTGGCTGCATGCTGGCGGCAAAAGGCATTCCGCAATGAGAAAAAGGATTCCAGAAAGGAATGATCCCCTTACTGAGACAGGCGCTTTTGAAAAAATTCCACGGAAAAAATTGTATGAGCGTGTCCCGCATAAAAAATGTCAGCGAGCTGAAAACAATCCCGCTGAAAAATAATATTACAGCGCCCAAAATTATCAATGAAACAGACCAGCGTAATAATTTATTTTTCATGTTTTGTTAAATGAGAGCCCCTTTAAATAATTTTTCCATCCCATAATTTTGAAAGAAACACTTGCCAGGGCATGACTCTTATTTTTCCGCTAACACGCTCATATTTTTCAGTACATACGATTAGCGCTTTTTTGGGCGCATATTCTTCAATAAACGCCCGAAGCCCCTTCGTCTCCCGCGCGTCAATGCCGCCTGTTTTAACTTCTACCGCAACCTCGCCCCGGCCAAGCACAAAATCCACTTCAAGGCCTGTTTTCGTTCTCCAGTAATTAATCTGAAATCCTTTGTCGCTGTAAGCTCGGTAAGCGTTGATTTCATTAAAAATAAAATGCTCAAAAGCTTTACCGAAGGCCGCGCCGCGGGGCTCTGCGAGGAGTCTTTTGCATAGGAAACCGGCCACGCCCGTGTCAAAAAGATAAAACTTCGGCGCCTTGCTTATAACCTGTCTGTTCTGCCTTTTTTTGAAAGGATCTATCAGCGTGGCAAGAAGAGTGTCCTCAAGTATTTGAAAATACGCCTTAATTGTTTTAGCGTCAACAGAACAATCACGGGCGATGTTCGCGTAGTTTATCATCTCTCCGTGCGAATACGTTAAGACGTCAAAAAAACGGGTAAAAGCGGGAATATTGCGCACCAGGCCCTCCGCAAAAATTTCTTCTTTGAGATAATCCTGCGTATAAGCATGAAGTGATTTGCGCGAGGATTTTTCGTTCTGCAGATAATGGTCAGGTATAGCGCCCTGGTTTAACGCTTTAAGCAGATTGAAATCCGTTATCTCCTTATATACCAGCGGGCGCATTTCAAAACGCCATGCCCTGCCGCCGAGAAGATTCGCGCCGCCTCTCTTCAGTTTGCGGGCGCTTGAACCGCACAGAATAAAACTTATTTTTTTATTCTCAATAAGCCATTGCACCTCATCAAGTATCTGCGGCACTTTCTGCACCTCATCCAGAATAACAGGATGCGCCAACGCTTTTTTACCCATGGCAAGCAGGCGCTCTCTGAGCAGAAAAGGCTTCCTGATAAAATCAAGATAAAGGTCGGTTTTCAAGAAATCAAAAAAAATGCTTTTAGGATATTTGTTTTTAAGATATGTGGTTTTTCCGGTTTTTCGCGCTCCCCATAAAAATGCCGACTGCCCTTTCGGCAGTTTGAAATTCAATAACCGCTTATATGCCATAATGGATAAAGCCCCCCTTTAGTTTAACCATAATGGATTATATTCCGTTTTAGTAAAAACGTCAAGCTTATTTTTCATTTTCAAGCTTCTCATAACAATTATTGATACTTACGCATTGTCAAAACAGCAGTGTAAACCCCGGCTCAAAAAGCGCGTAAATGACGGCAGCCCCGCAAAGATACGGCCCGAAAGCTATCATTGTGTAGCCCTTTTCTTTTTTACGGAGCTTAACGGCTATGCCGACGACAGAACCTATGAGTGATGAAATAAAGATAAGCCAGAATATGGAATGAAAGCCGGAAAAAGCGCCGAGCGCCGTTATCAGCTTTACATCCCCCATTCCCATCGCTTCCTGTTTGAAAATCTTTTCAGCAGCAACAGCTATTAAAAAAAGAACCAGACCCGCGGTTATGCCCGATAGAGCCGAGAGGCCCGCTCCTGCCCAATAAGAAGCGTTCCATATATCCTTGGGAAGAAAAACGGCGAAAATAAAAAGAAAAATATTTATTTCATCAGGTATTATTCGGTGTTTTAAGTCTATGAATGTGACGGCAATGGAAGCCCCCAGAAGAACAGCGATTTCAAGAGCTTTCCACGAAATCTCAAAAAAATAAAAAGAGAGAAAAAAACTCACGCCCGTGAGAAATTCCACGAGAGGGTAAACAGGCGAAATTTTCGCGGAGCAGGAGCGGCATTTTCCCCTAAGCAGAAGAAAACTTAGAACAGGAACATTGTCATAAAAAGCTATGGGTGCGCCGCAAACAGGGCAAAATGACCGCGGACGGATGATGGATTTTTCCAGAGGCAGTCGGTATATGACAACATTCAGAAAAGAACCGAATACAAGGCCTGTTAAAAAAATCA
>VMTI01000025.1 GCA_013791675.1 bacterium
ATTTTACAATGGATGAAACCTGCTCCCGCGCCGTAATTTCAGCTTTTGTCAAACTTTACGAAGAAGGTAAAATTTACAGGGGGCTCCGGCTCATCAATTACTGTGTGCGCTGCGGAACGTCACTGTCGGACATAGAGGTGGAGTATAAAGACGAAACAGGAAAACTCTGGTATATAAAATATCCCATCGCAGGCTCTCCGGGAAAGTTTGTCGTTGTCGCCACAACCCGCCCGGAAACAATGCTGGGCGATACGGGGGTGGCGGTGAATCCGAAGGATGAAAGACTCAAGGACATTATCGGAAAAAAACTCGTGCTTCCGCTGGTCGGCCGGCAAATCCCTGTGGTCGCAGATTATATAGTGGATGAGGGGTTCGGCACAGGCGCTGTAAAAGTGACGCCCGCCCACGATTTTACGGATTTTGACATAGGAGCCCGTCACAATCTGGAAACGGTAAAAGTGATTGACGAAAAAGGGTTTATGACGGAAGACGCCGGAGCTGAATTCGCGGGCCTCACCAGGTATGAGGCGCGAAAAAAAGTGTGCGCGATGCTGGAAGAAGCGGGCCTTCTGGAAAAAACGGAAGATTTAAAGCATTCCGTGTCGGTGTGCTACCGCTGCGGAGAGGCCATAGAGCCCATGCTCTCACTTCAATGGTTTCTGGAAATGAAAGAGCTGGCCGCGCCCGCGATAAAAGCCGTTGATGACGGCCGCGTGCGTTTTTATCCGGAAAACTGGAAAAAGCCTTTTCTTAATTTTCTCACCGAGATAAGGGACTGGTGCCTGTCGCGCCAGATATGGTGGGGGCACAGATTGCCTGTTTACTATTGCAAGGATTGTCAGGGTAAATCGGATAAGCCGGATGCGGGCGTGATTGTTTCCGCAAGCAAGCCCGAAAAATGTCCGGTTTGCGGCGGGTGTGATATCACGCAGGACGAGGATGTGCTGGACACATGGTTTTCGTCGGGAATGTGGCCTTTTGAGGTGTTCGGATGGCCGGATAAAACCAGTGAGCTGGAATATTATTACCCGACTTCGGTTCTTGTCACCGGCCACGAAATACTTTATCTATGGGTCGCCCGCATGGTGATGCTCGGCATAAAATTCGCCGGTGATATCCCTTTTCCGGACGTATATATACACGGCATAGTCAGAGATAAGCATGGCAAAAAGATGTCAAAATCTCTCGGCAACACGATAGACCCGCTGGAAATAACTTCCAAATACGGCGTTGACAGCCTCAGATACGCTCTCACAAAGCAGGCCGTTATGGGACATGATTTACTTGCTTCGGAAGAAAACTTTCTTTCATCCAGAAATTTCATGAATAAAATCTCAAATGCCGCGAATGTTGTTGAACGTTTGGGTAAAGACGAAGCTGTGGATATTGAAAAGATTACAGAACTGCCCCACAGATGGATAATTTCCGAGTTCGCTTCTTTTGTAAAAGACGCTGAAGGCGCGATTGAATCTTATGATCTTGCTAAATATTGCCGTCTTATATATGAGTTTTTCTGGTCGAGTTTCTGTGACTGGTATCTTGAAATTCTGAAACTCCGCCCGGTTGACGCATCGTCCGGAATTGTCCGTAAAATATTCAGGGAACTGCTTATTGTTATGCACCCGGTGATTCCTTTTATAACGGGGAAAATTTACGGAGAAATAAAAACGTCAGGCGATCCGGAAAGCATAATGGATTGCTCCTGGCCGGATTCGCGAGTTTCTTTTGCCGGAGCGCAGGAGGATATGAACGCGGTGTTTGAGCTGATTGGCGGCGTAAGAAACATACGCTCAAGATTGACTATCCCGTTGAAAGTAAAGGTGAAAATAATAATTGAAACTGATGAGACTTTTGAAAAAAAACTCAAAGCCGCGGAGTATTTTATTTTGCCTCTCGCCACGGCGCAATCTTTGGAATTCGGCTCCGCACCCGGCCGCGGCGCGGCAAGTTTCGCCACGCCGCATCTTAAATGTTTCGTGCCGGTAGGCGAGCTTATTGATATAAGAGAGGAAAGGGTAAGGGCGGCGCTTGAAATAAAAAAAATAGAAGTTCATGCGGCGAAACTTGAAGCTTTGCTTTCCAATCCCAATTTTATCCGCTCCGCCACGCCGGAAATTATCCAACAGAAATCCGAGCTTCTCCGGGACTTCAATTCAAAAAAAGAAAAGACCGCCGATTTTCTTCAATCGCTTGACGAAGAATGAAGTTTATTAAATTTTTATTCTGGGCGATTCCCGCCGTCTTGGTTTGCGCGGCTGTGCCGTCCGAAGGAGCCGTCTTAGGCGCGGCGTCTTCTGACGCCGGAGCAGGCGCGGGGGCTCCTTTGATGATTAAGGAAGTCAGAAACAGGGAAAATTTCCGCATTACATGGAAATACCCGAAGCCCGAAACTCTCTCGGAAAAATATTACGCGGAAATTTTAAACAAAAAAATAATTTCTTTTTCAAATTTGCTGGATGAAATTCTCGCGCGCGAAGGCTCGGGAAGAATCAGCGTGCTCATAACGCCTTCGCCCAAAAACGCTTTTGACCGTCAGAGAAAAACGGTTTTTCTTGAAGGAGGAGACAATTTTAATATAAAAAAGTCTCTTGACGTTATTGTCTCCGAGCTTGGCCTCAAAGTTGAAGCGTCTTCGTCCGCCGTAGGCGTGGCGTCTTCGTCAGCCGTATCAGGCGCGGCGCTTTATCCGCCGCGGCGCAGCGCCCCGGAGCGTGTTGATTATTCAGGGATACGGGATTATTTCGGCGAGCCTGTTCCATACCGCGGAGGTTTTCTGGCGTTTTTTCAGATGAACGGTAAATTTTATCTGTCAATTGAAAAATCAGGAAAATCGTCTCTTTTGCTTGAAGAGGATGAATACTTTGATTCCATCAAGTCCGCGGGAAAAAATTTTATCGCTTACAAACTGCGGGATTCTCTCTGGTTTGTGAATATAAAAAGAAAAAAAAATTTCCGCTATTACACCACCACCGGCTCTCCTGATGACGGCTGGTGGGGGGAATTATTTTTAAAGACTTTTGACAGCGGCGGCGAATTCTGCGCCGTTGTCGTTATATCCGGCGGAAAATCGCATATTCTCTACGGAAAGCTCTCCGGCGCCCCGGAAATTCTTTTTTCCGGGCTTCCTTACATCATAGACAAAATTTATATTTCAGGCGATAAAATTATATTTTCAGCTCAGGACGGTGAAGACAAGACAATTATAGGAGTCGCGTCGGCGTCGCAGAAGAAAATTTTCAATCTCTATTCCATAAGCGAACAATTTATCGTTATGGGTAAGTATTCCGGCGGAATACTTCTTTTTTATCCGCGCTCTCAGAAAATTACTTTTCTGGATGAACACCATCAATCCGTTTTAACCTCGGATATTAAAGTAAAAAAAATAAGCGACTATGACGGAATTAAATATCTTATCGCGCCTCTTTCGGATAATCTCGGCGAGAATATTCAAAAAGCGCTCCTTGAAAGTTATTCGCCGCGCGCCGTTTATCTAAGCGATGTAAACCATCTTAATTTTCTGTACAAAAAACTTTTATCTTCTGATTACTATTCTTTTTATCCGCTGGCGGTCGATGAGTGCGTTTTTTTGGAAACGGACGGATATACCAGAAAATTTAAAAAATATGCTATCCGCGGGCTGCTGAGCGAAGAGAGGCTTCTCTTTGAGAAGAACAACAGCAGAAGAAAGTATTCGCTTGCACTGTCGGCCTTTTTTGCGGGGCTAATTGTGATTGCGCAGGGAGTGATAAATGTCAAGAAAAAACAGAAAACCGGATGAGTTGAGAAAAATTGAAATTATTCCTGATTTTCAGGGTGTGCCTTCGGGCGTGACGCTGGTGTCTTTCGGGAATACAAAGGTGCTGACAAGCGTCGGCATGGATAATTTTGTTCCGCCTTATCTGCGGGGTACGGGAACCGGCTGGCTTAACGCCGAATATTCCATAATGCCTTACGCCACGGTTCCGCGAAACCGCAGGGAAAGGGAAAAAATTTCGGGACGCACTCAGGAAATACAGCGTCTGATAGGAAGAAGCCTAAGGTGCGTTACTGACCTGGGAGCTTTCGGTGAAAAAACCGTGAAAGTGGACTGCGATGTGCTCCAGGCCGACGGAGGAACCCGCACGGCCGCTATAACAGGAGCTTTCACGGCTCTTTATATTTTTTTCAAAAGGTGTCAAAAAGACAGAAAAATATTCACTTTCCCCCTCACGGGACACATAGCCGCCGTCAGTTGCGGGATTGTGGAAGGGGAAGCTCTTCTGGATCTGAATTACGAGGAAGATTATATGGCATCCTGTGATATGAATATTGTAGGAGACGGCAAAAACTTCGCGGAAATACAGTCCAGCGGAGAGGAAAAATTATTTACAGGGGCTCAATTCGGAAAGTTGACGGAGCTCGCTTCCGCCGCGCTTGGGGATATCATCGCAATTCAGAACCGCGCGATAAAATCGGCGCTCTAAAAGCGGTGCGGTAAATTTTACGGAACACAGCCTCTTGACAAAACATATATCGTAGTGATATACTTCAAGCAGGGGGTGATTAATATGAAAACCAATGTTATGGACAAAACGCTTTTAATTCTTTTGCCTTCGCAACTCTATGCGAGATTGAAAAGCGCCGCGGCAAAAAATTATAAATCAATTTCCGGTTTTGTAAGAGAATCCGTTCTTGAAAAAATTGAAGAAGAATTTACCCTGGAAGAGATGTCTATGATTGAAAAGGGGAGCAACGACTTTCATTCGGGGAAAGGTACCAATTGGAGAAAAGTAAAACGTGATTAAGTTTGAAGTAGTACTTCAAACTCAACCAAAAAAATACTATCAAAAAGTTGATAGCAAGACAGCTAAAACCCTTGAAAAGTGCTTTGGCGATTTGGAAGATAACCCTTTCTACAAACCGGGAAAAATAAAACGTATGAAAGGCCGGGTGAAATTGTTTAGATACACCCTAAATGGGTTAAGGGTAGTTTATGAAGTAAGCGTTGAAAATAAAAAAGTCGGCGTATTATTGATTGGTCCAAGAGGTGACATTTACAAAAAAATCTAATTTTACCTAATGCCCTTGACATCTCACATTTTTCTTATTAACATAAAAGCGTACATTAAAGGAGGTGATTGAAATGTCTACTGCTCATTCTGAAAATTTAATTGGTGATGATTTTCTTTCTGTTACAGATGCGCGGCATGAGTTCTTCAATATGCTAAACAACGTGGAGAAATCAGACCGTTCTTACACTCTCACGAGGAAAGGAAAACCCATTGCCCAACTGCTTAATTTTGAACAATGGAAAGGGATTCTCACCACTTTGGAAATTCTTGTGAATCCTTCTCACAAAGCTAAACTGGACAAACGCATTGAAGAGACAAGGCGGGGAAAGACCGTTTCCTTTGAACAAGTGTTCAAGCATGACTAACCTAACTTACCAAATAAAACTCCATCAGGGAATCAAAAAAGATATCAAAGGTATTCCTAATGATATCTGCGAAAAAATATCAGCTGCAATCCTTGCCCTCGCTTCCAATCCCTATATCGGCTACAAACTTGCAGGTAAATATAAGGGCCAAATGGCGTTTGATTTCAGTTACAGATATCGCATTATTTATCAAATCAGTAAGGAAAACAAAGCTCTTACCGTTCTTGAAATATGGCATCGGAGCAAAGACTACAAAAAATAATGTTAGGCAAGTTTCATCATCGTCTTTATAAATTCGCCTATTGACAAACACTCGCATTAGGGAATACAATATAGTGATGAAAAAAGCGATTTTCATAATTGCGGCTCTTGCTGTTGTTGCCGTCGTTTTTCCGGCGAAATCATTCGCCGGAACTTCCGGCAGCATAGCCGCTGACTGCGCGTTTCTTCTTGAAACGCCGGATGATAGTTCTACCTTTTCCGCCGTCTATAACATTGATATGCGCGAAGTTTTAGCTCTATCCGGTGACGGTGTGAAGTTTGTTTCGTATCTTATCACGTCCGATTTCCCGTGTTTTAATAAGGCTGCGAACAGCGCAAAACTTATCAGCGCGGAAAATTTTTTCACAGCGGGAATCTCCCGTTCAAAATACTCGGTTAAACTCGAGTAGTATTTTTTACACTAATTTTCGTCTCAGCGAAATTTCTAAATTTTTTTTGGGCCTTTCCCTGATATGAAAATTATGAGGTAAAATGAATAAAATAATTATAAGAAAACCAGATGCATTGGCGGCGCGGGTTAATTCCCGCGCGGGCGCAGCGTTCCCGTTACGCCCAGCTGCGAGTTTTTCCGCCTCCGGCACGTCGGCA
>VMTI01000024.1 GCA_013791675.1 bacterium
AGGGCGGTTTTAGCAAAAATTAAAATGAGAAATTGAGGCTCGTTTTATTTTTTGCGGTTCTCTTTTTCTATCGTGCCGACTGGCGGCCGAAACATCCTGGCCGCCGTCCTGGCGAAGACAATGCCTTAATAACAATAATTGGGGTCAGCTGAAAAAACATTTTGATTTTCATTTTTAAAAAATACTTCGTGCTTTAGTAATTTTCTCATTTGACCATTTTTCCTTTTATCTTTTATCTCTAACTTCCTCCGCGTTTCTTATCTTGCCGGTAACCTTTTCAGCGTCGTATCCAGGTTCATAGCCAGCAATCCCATTCTAACCCAAATCTCACTTCCACCGTCAATCCTATAGCGTATTTTATTCAAGCCGAAATGTTCCTTTGCGTGTCCTATAAAACCCTCAATCTGATTCCTGATTCTCTGCTGTTTTTTTATCCAGCATTTCTCTTTCTGATATTCCTGCGTTTTTGATTTTCGTCCCAACGGCTTTAATGCCGAACGTATCTGCTCGCCCTTCAGATAATTCCGGTTGTCACGATTGCCGTAAATCCCGTCGCCAATCATCTTTTCCGGCTTTTTTCCAAACCTCTCCGTATACCGCTTTATGCTCTCGGCCAGTTTTTTCGCTTCATTAAAATTATCAAACGACAGCCAGTCCAAAAACATATATCCGTCAACCAAACTTAGTTCCGCCTTCGGTCCAAACTCAACCGGCTTTCCCGCCTTGCCCCGAACCATCGGTCTGACTTCCGGCTGTGCATAACTTACGATTCTATCTTTTACATTATGACTTTTCCGACGGTACATATCCAACTGCTGTTTGAAGATTAACTCGATTATTTCAATCTTCCTGTGGATAACTTCTTTTACTTCTGTTCCCTTTACTCGTATCTCTTCAATCAAGTTTGCTGCTTGCTCCACATTTCTTCTGACATATTGCAGCATATGTTTCGTGATTTCTCTGACTGCTTTTTTCGTCTTTTTTCTCTTCTTTGAAAAACTGAGATATTCATTCCTCGCCTTCCTGCACCTTGTTCTTATCCATTTTACCCCGGCGCTTTTTTGGATTTCTTTTATCTGCTTCACCAACCATTCTCTTACCTCATTCAGTAAGCCCGTATCCGTCGGGAATCTAACGTTACTCGGGAATATCGTCGCATCCACGAGCACCCCTCTCGCCTTGATTATTTTCCTTTCTTTCAGCACTTCCAAAACTTTCTTTTCCAACTGCCGGAAATATTTTTTACCAAGTCTTTTCCTCAGCTTTGATAAACTGCTGTCATTGAATAAATTCTCCGTCGCGAAACTTTCCAGTCCGCAAAACGCCTGCATATACGGATTCTCCAAAACCTGTTCTACCGCATCCTCGTCGCTCAACTTCAGCATGTGTTTTATACAGATTGTCCCTATCACCAACTGACTGTCCAATCCCGGACGCCCTCTGTTTTCCGAAAAGTATTTGCTGTATTCCGCTTCCAATTCTTCCCACGGAACCAGTTCCTGTAACCTTAACCAACGATTATTCTCATTCAATTTCCCGCCCCATGGCATCAGATCCTTAAACAACTCCTGTGTTTTTTTATCTTTTTTCCGGTACATTTCTATTCCTCCGATACTTTTTTCTGTCGAAATTGCACGCTTTTTGCAGGGTTACCCGCGATTTCCGTGCAATTTCAAACCCTTTATTGCTCTTTATTATACCGTTTTATCGTCGGAGTTTCAAGCTCTTTCTCTTTTTTCAGGAAGCCCTAATTATGTTCTCTCCGCGAAAGGGAAAAAAATATTCAAAAAATGGGGTTATATTTCGGACGAAAGTGAAGCGAGAAAATTCGCGCCTAATGCAAAAATCGGAGGATGCTATAAACTTCCCGATAAATATTTCAAAATTATAGGGAAGCGATAGCGCCATGTTCCGCGTCATATTATCTTGCAAAATGGCCACTTGTAAAATAGAATACCTGAAGATTATGGATAAATTAATTTGGAAATTTTGTGGTAATTAGGAAGTGAGCGCTGACATGAGAGGATTCAAAAAGTTTTGGAGCGAAGACGGTTTGCGGGATAAATTTCTTCTGTTTTTTTTCCGGCTGATTTTTATCCTGACGGTCGCCTTTTTC
>VMTI01000144.1 GCA_013791675.1 bacterium
CCTTTTTCAAATTTTTCTTTCTCACTGCAATTTATGGCCGGCCATTCATGAACATCAAGCCCTATACCGTGGCCCGCGGAGTGCAGTATATTTTTCTCAAATCCCTCTCCCGCGAGATAGTCGTTTATTATTTTCCCTACGCCTCCTATTTTCGCGCCAGGCACAATATACGGCAGAGCCAGTTCCCGCGATTTTTTAATCGCGGCATAAGCCCTGCCTAAAAGAGTTTTTATGTTAAATAATCCCCTCATTCTCGTCAAGTCAGCGCAGTAATTTTCATATCTAACGCCCATATCTATCAAAGCTATATCGCCCCGCACATATTTTCTGCTGGAAGGAACGCTATGAGGATACGCGGACCCCGCGCCGAAAGCGACAATGGGCTCAAAGGAGGGGCCGTCCGCGAGAGAGTAAGCCCGGGATGATATGAAAGAGGCGGCATCTTTTTCTTTCATCCCCTGTTTAAAGCGCATAAGGCCGCAGAGCCTCCGGCTGATTTTCTGCGCCTGATCTATTTTATCTATCTCACCCTTTTCTTTTAACGCGCGGATTTTAGAGAAAAGCGGTTCTTTTTCAATCACCGTACAGCCGGTCATTTTCTTGAAGGCCGCAAGGGACGCCATGGAAAACTTAGACGGCTCAAGGGCGGTTTTACCCAATTTTATATTTTTCAGTTCCGCCCTATGCGCTGTCCATTTTCTGTTATAAGGATAAAGGCTCCCGTGAAAAAGCTTAACCGAATTCTGCGCGAAAAGAAGATATGCCCCGTCAGCGCGCAGGCCCGTAAAATAAAATATATCCGATGGGTCGCAGGTGACGGCCGCGTTAAGATTGTGTTTCCTTAGTAAGCGGAAAAGCCTGCCGCAGCGGGCTTTGTTCATTTTTTATTTATTAGTGAAACAAGCGCGCGCAGGGCGAGCAGATATGAATCCGAACCGAAACCGCTTATCTGCCCTCTGCACACAGGCGCCGTCATGGATTTAGATCTGAAATCCTCCCTTGAATATATGTTGGACATGTGCACTTCCGCAAAAGGGATTTTAACGGCTTCTATAGCGTCTCTTATGGCGACGGAAGTGTGGGTGTACGCCGCGGGATTTATTACCGCGCCGTCATATTTTTCATCGGAGTTCCCGATTTCAGAGACGATGTCCCCCTCCGAAGAACTCTGATAAAAATCAACTGCCGCTCCGAGCTCTTTCGCGAGGGCGCTTACTTTGTTGTTTATTTCCGAAAGAGTTTCCTCTCCGTAAACCGCGGCGTCTCTTTTACCCAGCTTGTCCATGTTGGGCCCGTTAATCACAAGTATCTTCATATTTCCTCCTGTTCCTTATTATTGCGCAAGCCATTATGCGCCATTATATAAAATTTTTTCAATTTCCGCCGCGGTTTCCTCAGGGCTCCTGTTAAGAACGCTTATTTCAACAGCGCCTTTTTTTTTCCACCAGATTTCCTGTTTTCTTGATAGAAGATGCGTTCTGAATTTTATTTTTTGGACAGCCTCATCCAAACCGCACTTGCCTGAAATATGCTCAAGTATTTCCCTGTAACCTATAGCCGAAAAAGGCGGAGCCGCGCTTGTGACGCCTCTTTTAAGAATTCTTATGACCTCATTGACAATGCCGTCACTCAGCATTTTATCAACCCGCTCGTCTATTCTCCGGTAAAGCTCAGGGCGCGGCAGAGAAAGAAAAAAAACTTTGAGCGGGATCCCCTCTATAAATTTTTTTTTGAGCGCTTCCGACGGAGGCATGCCTGTTATGCGGTAAATTTCAAGTGCCCGGGATACCCTTCGCGGGTTGCGTTTGTCAATTATGGAATACATCGCGGGATCGGCTTTTTTAAGTTCTTTAAGCTGCGCGTCATGAGTCATGACGGAAATTTTATCGCGTATTTCGCTTGAAGACGCTATGGGGGAAATTCCGTCCTTAAGAGCGCTGATATACAGGCCGGTGCCGCCGCAGATTACAGGCATTTTTCCCTCGCGCGTTATTTTTCTCACAGCGCGCCGCGCGAGGAGAACAAAATCACCCGCTGAAAACTGTTTTTGCGGATTTCTGAAATCCACAAGATAATGTCTTATCTTTTTTCTCATTGACCATGGCGGCTTGGATGTGCCGATGTTAAAATATTTGTAAACGCTTTGGGAATCGGCGTTGATTACGGATCCGTTCCGGAGCCTTGCGAAAGCGGCCGCGGCGTCGGTTTTTCCCGACGCCGTGGCTCCGGTTATAACCGGCACCAATCCGGCGGCAGCGGGAGGTATGCTCATTCTTCTATAAATTTTAAAAATGCGTCTATATCCACATCGGTGTCGGCGCAGCCGTCGCGGGAAAGAGGGAAAAATTGAACGGGGATTTTAAATTCCCCGCAGATTTTCTGGCCTATAAAACCCTCCCAGGGGCAGGCTACACCTATTACGGCGCAGGGTTTGTCTTTCTCAAAAAGAGAAGGAATGATTTTTCCGCCCTTGAGAATATAAACTTTTTTGTAGCCTGTTTTTATCGCGGATTCTGTTATTGCTTTGATTTTGCACTTCCCGCAGCCGCCGCAAATAAAAAAAGGCCCGGATTCTTCCCCGATGCATTTTTTGGAGTTTCTAAGGCACTGGGGAAGCAGAATGATTCTCGCGGAGAAAGGAGTTTTAAGAAACTTTTTCCTGTTTTTTTTGTTTGTTTTCTCAACCTGTTTGCTGTATTTATCTTTCATAATGGGTTTAATATGCCGGGGAAGGGAATCGAACCCCTGACACGCTGATTTTCAGTCAACTGCTCTACCAACTGAGCTACCCCGGCAATGGCTGAGTGTATAAAATTTATGATTTCAAGTCAAAAATAATTCGCGGGCTTGCGGGGATTTGCCATTTTTTTAAAAATTTGTTTATAATATCCCAGTAATGTTTATGCGGATTTTTTTAAGGAGAATATAATTAATGGCGAAATTACCCGAACTAAATATAGGCGATTTGAAAATACCTGTGCCCATAATACAGGGCGGCATGGGTGTGCGTATATCGCTTTCGCGGCTGGCCGCGGCTGTCGCCGCTGAAGGCGGTGTGGGAACAATATCCGCCGCTCTTATCGGCGGGCTAAAAAGCAATCTTACGCTTGATGACAGCACGATAGCCGATATCAAAGAATTAACCGAACAGCTGAGGAAGGCTTCTTCCCTGACAACGGGTGTAATTGCCGTCAATGTGATGGTGGCGCTGACCAACTATTGTGCGCTTGTAAAAGCCTCCGCCGCTGGGGGAGCGCATATTGTTGTCGCCGGAGCGGGGCTGCCTCTTAATCTCCCCGAACTTGTAAAAGAAACAAAAACAAAACTTGTGCCAATAGTGTCTTCGGGGCGTGCCGCGGATCTTCTCTGCCGCACATGGATAAAAAAATACAATTACGTACCCGACGCTATAATTGTTGAGGGCCCGAAAGCGGGCGGGCATCTCGGTTTCCATTTTGAAGAACTTGAAAACGAAAGTACTATGCCGAAGCTTGCTAATATTGTTTCCGATGTCGTAAAAGTCGCCGTAAAGTACGGTGCAAAGAAAAAAATTCCTGTCATCGCCGCCGGCGGCATAAGCACGGGGAAGGATATAGCCGATATGCTTAAGCTCGGCGCCTCGGGCGTTCAAATAGCCACAAGATTTGTCCCGACGTACGAATGCGATGCCTCGGAAGCTTTCAAAAAGGCTTATGTGTCCGCGAAAAAAGAAGACATAACCATCATCAAAAGCCCTGTGGGTATGCCCGGCCGCGCTCTTAACAACGATTTTATCCGCCGCGCGAGAAAAGGGGAAATAAAATTCAACTGTTTTTACCAGTGCCTCAAAACCTGCGACCCCGCAAAATCGCCATACTGTATAGCGGAAGCTCTCATAAACGCCGCGGACGGGAAACTTGACGATGCCGTTATTTTCGTCGGCGCCAACGCCCACCTGACAGAAAAAATAGTTTCGGTAAAAGACGTTATGAGGGAACTCGTAACGGAAGCCGAAGCAAATCTTTAAAAATCATCCGCCCCTTTTATTATTGACTGTTTTTTATTTTGTTCCTATTTTTACAATTGAGTTCCTTCATTTAATAAGCTGATATATTTTGTAAAAAAATACTTGCGATTTCGGTGTTTGTTACTTCCTTCGGTTATTATCCCCAAAGTCTTAAATTTTATAATCATATTTTTTGCCGTGTTATAAGACACATTACAGTAATTTTTTATTTCGTTTACCGTGAAAACCGGATGAATGAATATTTTATCTAAAAATTGAATTGCTGTGGAAGACCGTATCATTTTTTCGCGCACTAATTCGGAGTATTCCTTACGTAACTTTATAATATTGTTTGATAATTCAATCGCGTTGTCCGATGTTTCGGCAATGCCGGTTAAAAAAAATTTCAGCCAGTTCTCCCAATCACCCGAAAGCCTAATTGCCGTAAGTTTTTCATAATATTCAATTTTGCGCTTTTGGAAATAATAGCTTAAATACAATCCCGGTTCGGAAATTACATTGTTTAAAATTAACAGCAAGGTAATCAGTAATCTACCTATGCGCCCGTTACCGTCTAAAAATGGATGAATTGTTTCAAATTGAGCATGAATTAATCCGCATTTTATCAGTACGGGATTATTTTCGTCATACAAATATTTTTCTAACTGCCCCATTGCATCATTCATTTCATAAACCGGCGGTGGAACAAACAGCGCAGCGGCAAGGGGGCAGCCCTCCGGGCCAATCCAGTTTTGACTTTTCCTGAATTCTCCGGGGCGCTTATCTTTTCCACGAACACCTGTTAACAGAATTTTGTGGAGTTCTTTAATCAGCCGTAATGATAGCGGGAACTTGTCTTTCCTTATCCTTTCCAAGCCATAATCCATAGCTTTAACGTAATTTAAAGTAGTCGTGACATCATTATTTTCAGTTATTCCCGATAAAATATCTTCTTCCTTTTCCAAAATATCCGACAACGATGCTTGAGTGCCTTCAATTTGAGAACTTAAAACAGCTTCCTTTTTCATATACATCAGTACAAACAGCTCAGGATTTGGAATATTTTTTAATAAGCCGTCTAATCTGCCTATTCGCTGATCCGCCATAGAAAGCGTTTTCACCAATGAATTTAATTGAATGCCAGGTTTGGGAGGTAGGGGATTAGGAAGAAAAGCTTTATAGGCGAGATCCCCCTGTAATTGCTTAACATAATAGCCGGCTCTGTTATTCATAAAAATCCTCCCTGTCTTTGTTACTGCATTTTATGCGGCTTTATTGCAATTACAATTAAGTTATTGCACATTGCTGCACTAACTATATTAGTATTGCAAAAAACTGTGTATAATTGCAATAGCGACAGCGTTATCGAAATTTCCTCTGTACCTATTTTTATTTTAGGAACAGAGAATTTATTTTTTTCTGTACTCTTTTGCCGTATCCGGCAATTATTTTACGCAATAAATTTCTGTTCAATTTTTTACCCTGCACCTGTATAATACCCTTTATATCTTCAATATCCTGATAGCTTCCCGCGAGCGCTTTCATCACTATTAAATCTTCCGCCGCGGCGATATCAAGCGTACTTTTTTTGAACTTAACTTTTTTGGCGAGGCTAAAAACGTCATGTTTTATGCTCCTGATACCCGACAAAAGGTCAATCCTGTTTCCGTATTTATCCGTTACTTTTATGACCATGCTTATAGGGTCGTCAAAACCGCCTTTTCTGACTTCGGCAAGCAAACCCTTTTTTTTCAAAGCTCCGCAGAGTTTATTTTTATCTTCTTTCTCAATCTGAATTACGGCATCGGCGTCCAGACTCGCGCGCGGCACGCCGTAAACGGAAACAGCGGCGGCGCCAATAAGCAGGTAAGGTATTTTTAAATTATTTAATTCATCCGCGACATCAAGCATCAGCAAAAGCGATTCGCCGTAGTTTTTAGCGCGCAATTTTCAAACTCCTGTTATTTTTTCCGCTAAGTGAAAGCAAAGCTATATCACGGGACAAATTAAAATACGCGGCCAAACGCACTCCTGCCGTCTTTTTTTTAGCGTCCGATATTAACTCCTGTTTAAGACGGTTCCTTAAGAGAGCGCCGTTTTTCTCTCTTGTCCACCGTATTTTCGCGGCCTTCCGAGCGCTTGCCGATTTTTCTTCATCTGTCAGATTTTCCGCGCGGGCATGGCCGCCGCGGCTTCCGAGAGCGCGCGCTATAGCGCTGAAATTATTACTTGGTTTTATGTGTGTTTCCATATTACTATTATATGCGTAGCGCTACGCATTGTCAAGTATCATTGTGTCCGGTCAGGCGTGACGAATGATATTTATCAAAAGCGGCAAAAAAGATTAGATTCGGCTAAAAACCGGAAAGAGCAAAAAAAGA
>VMTI01000274.1 GCA_013791675.1 bacterium
AAAAATTCCCGTGCAAGTGTTTCGTGCTATTTGTGCTATAGTTTCCGCAATAGCAGTAGCCGGAGTGCTTAAAATCTTTCATTACGAAAAAGTGCGAGAACTTCAAAATGCTTTAGCAGAAAGAGAAAAAATAACCGAAGGTATTGAAGAAGGCATCTTATTGCTTGATAAAAACTATAAAATTATCTGGGCGAATAAAAAACAGAAAGATATTTATGGAGATTTAACCGGCGATTTTTGTTATCACGCAACACATAAAAGAAGCAGTGTCTGTCAGCCGCCAAACGACACCTGCCCTGTAGTTGAGGTTCTAAAAACTGGCAAGCCCGTAACAGTCCTTCATACACATTTTGAAAAATCGGGCGAACCGTTATATGTTGAGGTTTCTGCATATCCTGTTCGGGATGAACAGGGTGAAATAGTGGAATTCGTTCATCTATCGCGGGATGTTACTGAAAAGATGAAATTAGAAGAAACAATAAAAAGTATCGGCGACCCTTTGATTGTGATAAATCCTAAAGGTAGAATAACTTCGGTAAACCAACTTGCTATGGAATTAACAGGTTATGATGAAAAAGAGCTATTAAATAAGTCCGCGGGCATAATATTTGCAGAAGAAGAAGAAGAAGAAGAAGAAGAAGAAGAAGAAGAACTTTTACAACATCTCGGGCTTGGTATTCTTGCAAAGAACGGTGCTGTTCGAAATTATGAAACCGAAATTTTTACTAAAGGAAGAACAACAAAAATACCTGTTTCAGTAACAGCTTCTCTGGTGAAATATCAAAATATGCTTCTGGGAATTGTCTGCGTATTAAGAGATATACGGGAAATCCTGAAATTGCAGCAGAAAGAAAAGGAGAGAACAAAAGAACTTGAGGAAGCAAAAGATTACGTTGATAACATCATCAAATCAATGATTGCTAGTTTGGTTGTTCTCAATCCCGACGGAACAATAAAGGAAATTAATCAGGCGACGCTAAGTTTGCTTGGATATGAGGGGGGGGAACTGCTCGGCAAACCATCTGGCATAATATTTGCAGAAGAAGAAGAAGAAGAAGAAGAAGAAGAAATTGCTATTACAAACAAAAGATTGAAGAAGTTGCTTAAAGAAGGAGAACTGCACAATTTTGAGACAAGCTATGTGGCGAAAAACGGGCGCAAAATACCTGTTGGTTTTTCCGGCTCGGTAATGAGAGATGGAGAGGGTAAAATACAGGGGATAATCTGTGTAGCTATGGATAACACCGAACGTAAACAGTTGGAGGAAAAATTAATACGTCAGGATAAACTTGCCGGCATAGGCAAGCTTTCCGCAGGGGTGGCGCACGAGCTGAATAACCCCCTCACAACGGTGATGACTATCAGCGACCTGCTGCTTTTCACGTTAAATGACAAAATCGGTGAAAAGGAGAAAGACAACATAAAGCTCATAAAATGGTCGGCGGGCAGAATGCAGAATATTATAGAAAACCTTCTTGTTTTCAGCAGGAGCGGTAAACAGGGTAAGAAAGAACCCGTGAAACTGAATGAGGTTATTGAAAAATCGGAAGAGCTGGTTTCATCCAACTTGAAAGAACTTGGCGCGAAGGTGGTGAAAATATTCGGAAAAATTCCGAATATAGAAGGCGACGGAAACAAAATAATGGAGGTTTTTATAAATCTTTTCACAAACAGCATAGACGCCATGGATAAGAATGAGAAAGAAATCCGCATAGAAACGTTTTTGGACACGGACGCTCAAAAAATAAGGGTAAAATTCCGGGATAACGGCTACGGAATGAACGGCGAAACGGCGAAAAATGTTTTTGACCCTTTTTTTACGACGAAGGAAAAAGGGACGGGGCTGGGAATGTCGATTGCATACGGAATCGTAAAGGAATACGGCGGCGACATCAGAGTGGAAAGCAAAAAGGGCGAATACACGGAGTTTGTTATGAGTTTTCCAATTAGAGGAGGAGATAGTGAAGAGTGAAGACGGCAAAATCCCTGAAAGTCCGCTGAGGCGGGAGGTTATAGAAGTGGACGAAAAAAATAAGAAAATTCTTGTTGTTGACGACGAAGAAGGAATTTGTTTAACGCTGAAGCAGATTTTTTCTCTGCGGAATTACAATGTGAACACAGCGAGTAATCTCACTGACGCCCGGAATTTTATCCGTAAAGAAAAATGCGACCTTATCATCACAGATTTAAAGCTACGGGGTGAACGCGGAGAAGACCTGCTCAAATTCGTCAGGGCGGAATATCCCGAAACCGGTGTGATTGTAATGACCGGCTACGCTGAAGTCAAAAATGCGGTCGAGTGTATTAAGGCGGGCGCGAGCGACTACGTGCCTAAGCCCTTTGATATGGATGAAATTCTCAGGGTTGTCGAAAGATTTTTCAAGACGCAACAGTTAGAGAAAAAAGTGAGCAGCCTCAGTGATATTGTCGGGCTTTACCAGATTACTCTCGCAATCGGCCGGATTAAACCTCTGAATGAGGTTTTGGAGCTTATTCTGCAGACAGCCGAAGAGCAGGTCGGAGCCGACGGGGGCTCTATAACTCTGTGGAATGAGGATGAAAAAGTGCTGGTCGTAACAATAGCCAGAGGGAAGGATAGCGAAAAAGCTTTGGGAAGCAGAATCCGTCTCGGGGAAAGGGTGTGCGGTTGGGCGGCGCAGAAGCGAGAATCGGTTATCGTTCACGAGGAACTGAATAAAGACGCTCGTTTTAGGAACGAAAAAGCTTACAATGGGGTGAAGTCGGGAATTAGCGCTCCGATGATCTTGCAGAATAAGCTTATAGGCACTTTAAATCTGAAAAGAATGAAGACGGATAATAAATTTACCCAAAACGATCTTGAAAGGGCCTTTGTTCTCGCTCAGATTGCGGCTCTGGCGATTTCCAACTCAAAAATCTATGAAAAAATGACGGAGTTGTCGGAACTCAAAACAAAATTTTTATCAAATGTGACGCATGCATTAAGAACGCCTCTTACGGCGGTAAAAGGCGGCGCGGATTTATACGAAAAATTAGAGAACAATGAAAGCGGCAGAATAAAAATAATGAGAATCATAAAAAACAATACCGCCAGAATGCTTGTCCTTGTCAAAGACCTTCTGGATGTGTCGGAAATTGAAAGAGATAAGATAAAATTAATAAAAGACGAAACGGATATATGCCTGTGCCTCGTCAACGCCATAGCCGCTGTCAAACACAAAGCTGACGAAAAAAATATACGCATTAAATATAAAACAGGCGCACCGGTTTTAACTCTTTGCGACAGCGTCAGAATGGAGCAGGTATTTATCAATATACTGGACAATGCCGTAAAATTCTCTCCGGCGGGAAGCGCCGTAGAAGCCCGTGTTTCAGTTTCTGATGAAAAAGCGAGAATTTCTTTTTTTGACAACGGCCCCGGAATATCTGGGGAAGAGCGTCTAAAGATATTTGACAGATTTTATCAGACGGGAACATCTCTTGCCCACAAAACAAAAGGTTTCGGCCTTGGGCTTTCCATAGTGAAACAGCTTGTGAAAATGCACGGCGGAAAAATTTCTGTACAATCTCCGCCTGAAGGCAAAAAACAGGGCGCGGAATTTACGGTGACTCTGCCTCTTGCGGCAAAAACCAAAAGGGGCAAAGCTTGACATTTTACCGTATGCAAGCGAGGCAAATGGTATCCGGCGCGGCTCATATGAGTGAGGAGTTTTACCCGGTGCCCGGAGCGAATAGAGAGCGAACCGCATACGTGAGCGTTCGTCGACGGATATCTTTGCTGCGCTTGCTTTTTGTTTTTTGCGTATTTTTGCCCGCTATGGCGTCGGCGTCCAAAACAATTCAGGAAAATAGCGCTGCCGCTTTTTCGCAGGGCGTCTTTGACAGAACTCTCACTTACAATGAAAGAATTTATTGCGCTAACGGCTGGAGCGCTCTTAACGGAAATATAGGGCCTCTGATAAATTGCAGGGCGGCAGATGGCGGCGAAAAAATCATTCTGTTTGGGGGACAGTCTTCTACCTCTCCCGTAACCAGGCATAATGAAACATATTCTTTTGACGCCGTTTCGGGTTCATGGGAGGAAATCGCTGTCACAACAGCGCCCTCTTCCCGCACAACTTTTGGTATGGCGGACGACGGCGGCGGGAAAATTGTTCTTTCCGGAGGTTATGACGGCCTGTCGGAGCTCGGCGACACATGGATTTTTGACACTTCGGCTTCATCATGGACGCTTATAGAATGCTCCACGTATCCTTCCGCGCGTATGGGCGCGGCCATGGCCCGCCTTTCGTCGGATAAGATTCTTCTGTTCGGAGGGAAACAGGGCGCCGTATCTTATTCCGACACATGGATATTTAACATTGCGGCTTCGTCGTGGACACTTATAAATCCGCCTCTTTCACCGTCTGCCCGGGCAAATCACGCCATAGCGAACTGCGGTGACGGGAAGGTTCTGCTTTACGGCGGCGAATCGGGCGGCTATCTTAAGGATTGCTGGGTTTATGATTTCGGCGCGTCAGCATGGACGGAAATAGATGTTTCCGCTTCAAACCCGGGACAGAGAAGCGGCTTGGCGATAACCTATGATTCCGGCATTGGAAGAGTCCTTCTTTTCGGCGGCGAAACACAAATAGGGGCGGAGTACAGCTATAACAAAGCTCTGTGGATGTTTAATCCTTCATCGGAAGTGTGGACGCAGATAAGCGTTTTGAACGCCGATCCCGAAAAACCCGAAGGCCGCCGTCAGCACATATTCTGCCACAGCCCCGGATACGGCAATATTCTTTTCGGCGGCGGAACCGCAAAGACAACCTCCACAGACAATAAAATATTTTCGGATTTCAAAAAATATGTGATAAGTTCGTCCGGCACTTACACAACAAAAATTTATGATACCGGCGTTTCGGTAAATCCCGTTGAATATAAAACTTTCTGGCGTTATTTCGGCGGCGCCGGTGATATAAAATATCAGATAGCGACATCAACCAATCCCGCAAATATGACTTACACGGGGCCCGGCGGTGCGGGCACTTATTATACCGCCAGCCCGCAGGCATTGGAACCGTCAAGAGACGGCATGCGCTATCTCAGCGTCAGAATTTTTCTTTCCTGCGTCCCCGAAAATGTTCCTGATTTTTATTTATCCGAATTAGACCTGAAATATAATCATGTTCCGGAAACCCCTGTTTTATACGCAAATCCTATGAAAGACGGCGATTCTATTTTTCAGGCACCGAAACCGACGGACATCAGGGCATGGTTTTATTGGTTCCACGCCGTTGACCCTGACGACGACAAACAGTATCATTCTTATGAACACCTGATTTCAACATCCCCTAACTTCGGCGTTTATATTTCATCATCGGGAATTTCCGAACAGGAAGGGATAATTTATTCCTATTATCATCCGGATGATTTTTATTCCGAAGGAAAATATTATTGGAAAGTGCGGGCATCGGATGATTACGGCGTCAGCGGATTTTCGGATGTGTGGACCTTTTATGTTGACACGACACCTCCCGCTGCCGTGACAGACCTGACGGCTGAAAAGGTTCTTGACAGCCCCGGCTCGGTGCGGCTTTCCTGGACAGCGACGGGCGATGACGGAACAATAGGTAATATTACCGGTGGAGAAGTGCGCGTACAACGGCTAAAATGGATTCCGCTGACCGTGTGGTATGCGCAGGGATATAAGGAAACGATAATATCAACTTCCGCCTCTCCCGGTGAACGAATATCAACCGTAATAGACGGCCTTGACGACGGCACATCATATTATTTTGTTATCGCCTATAAGGACGAAGTGATTGATTCTAATAAAAACCTCGCGAATATATCTAACAACAACGTTTTCGCGTGGACGGATTCGCCGCCTGAAATAATATCCGTGAGCTCGCCCGCGGAATACGCGATTGTTTCCGGCACCGCTGAAATTGTTTTTTCATCTTTTGATCCCGATATGCCGGATGGTGATGAATTGACTTATTCCATATACCTTAGCGCGGATTACATGGCTTCATGGCAGACGATTACGGAAGATTTACCGGGCGGCACGACATTTTTTTATTTTGATACCCTCTCTTTTCCAAATTCCGATTTCTGCAATATCAAAGTGAGCGCGCGCGATAGAGCCGGCTTAACCTGTGAAAACACATCCGGCGTTTTTATTATACGAAACCCGAATTATCCGCCTTTAGTTGAATTAACATCTCCGGCGGAGGGAGCTGAACTCGCGGGCGAGGTATGGGCGAACTGGAACATTAGCGATGGTAATCCGACAGATTCTCATTTGAGTGAATTGAGCATTTCCTCTGATTCCCTGAGTTGGACGAGCATCGCCGAAAATATCTCCGGCACCTCCGTGTCATTTAACAGCAAACTTTTTAAAGACGGATTTTATTTCCTGAAAGTGAGAGCAGAAGATTCGCCGGTGCCGAGCGAAATCGGAGAAAAAATAATTCAGATATCAATAGCCAACGGCAACACGCCTCCTGCGCCTTTTTCGCTTGTTTCTCCCGCCAATGGCGCAGTTCTTAACAATGAAGAAATTTCGTTCATCTGGAATGAACCATCCGACCCCGACGGTGACGCGGTCAGCTACGTTTTGTATTACTCAACTTATTCCAATTTTTCGCATTACGAGAGCGCCGAGACTTCTTTGACCAACTATATTTCGTCGGTGACAAACATGAACGATTATTACTGGAAGGTCAAAGCTGTTGATTTCAGAGGCATGGAAAGGGAAAGTTCGGAAACTTTTATTTTCAGCGTTTACCGCGGCAGCATGACCGTCGTCAGATGCCTGCCCGAAAAAGGATCATACGGCGTGAACATGACTTCCGTAACCTTATATTTTAATAATCCCGTTGATCCCGTTTCGGCTAAGGCCGTCGCTGTTAAAGAATCGCAGGAGGATGTGACATTTACATACGCGATAACGGGAGCGAATAATAATATTTTAGCGCTCAAGCGGGATTTTTCTTAT